>JALSYJ010000250.1 GCA_027071965.1 Robiginitomaculum sp.
TGGAGAGCCCGGCATGAGTGCAGCTTCAACAAATGACTTTGTAATAAAACTGGCCAATGTGAACGGTACCGGATCCGCAAGTGCCAATGGTTTGCTGATGAAGGCAATTTTTCGCATGGGCGTGCCGGTCGTGGGAAAAAACGTATTTCCATCAAATATTCAAGGCCTGCCCACCTGGTATGAGATACGGGTAACTGGTGATGACTATCGCGGTCGCTCCGGAGATGTGCATATCATGGTGGCGATGAATGCGGAAACCTATGAGCAAGATCTGGCGGAATTATCTCCTGGCGGATTTCTTATTTATGACAATACCTGGCCCAGACCGCATTTTTTAAGCCGCAAGGATGTAACAGTTTTGGGAGTTCCTCTGGCGCGGATGTGCAATGAAGCATTTAAGGTGGCTCGCTCCAGAATCCTGATGAAGAATATGGCCTATGTTGGTGTTATTGCAGCGCTATTAGACCTTGATCTTCATGTTCTTCATGACCTAGTCAGAGAGATGTTTGCCTCCAAGGTAAAGCTGATTGACTTGAATATGCAGGCGATTGCCTTGGGCTTTGACTATGCCAAAGAAAATTTTTCCTGCCCGCTGTGCTTTCGGGTTGAGCCTATGGATAGGACCAAGGGCAAGGTCATGATTGATGGCAATACCGCCGCCGGGCTGGGCTGTGTTTATGCCGGAGCAACCTTTGGCGCATGGTATCCTATCACGCCCTCAACATCGCTAATGGATGGCTTTGCCAAATATTGTGCACAATTGCGTGTGGATAAGGATACAGGAAAGCACAAATACTGCATTATTCAGGCTGAGGATGAATTGGCTGCTGCTGGCATGGTTATTGGTGCTTCGTGGAATGGGGCGCGGGCATTTACTCCTACTTCCGGCCCCGGAATATCATTGATGAGCGAGTTTATCGGCTTTGCTTATTATGCCGAAATTCCGTTTGTTCTGTTTGATATTCAAAGGGTTGGGCCATCAACAGGAATGCCGACACGCACTCAGCAGTGCGACATACAGCTATGCGCCTATGCTTCGCATGGCGATACACGGCATATTTTGCTGTTTCCGGCTGATCCTGGTGAGTGTTTTGAAATGGCGGTGCAGGCTCATGATCTGGCTGAGCGCTTTCAAACGCCGGTATTTGTGTTGTCTGATATCGACATTGGCATGAATGACTGGATGGTGGACGAATTAAGCTGGGATGACAGTTATCAGCCTGATCGCGGCAAGGTTCTGTCTGCTGAACAGCTTGAGGAAATTGAGAAATTTCACCGTTATCTCGATGTAGATGGCGATCATATTCCTTATCGCACCTTGCCCGGTGTTCACCCCAAGGGAGCATATTTCACCAGGGGTTCCGGCCACAATAAATGGGGTGGCTATACCGAGGACGGTCAGGAATACAAGGAGTTGGTGGATAGATTGCGCTTAAAATGGGCCAGTTCTGCCGATCATGTCCCGGCCCCGGTTATTATCAAATCTGCGAAAAAAACCGATTGTGCAATTTTGTCCCTGGGCAGTTGTGACGGGGCAGTGGTTGAGGCTAGGGACAGGCTGGAAGCCAAGGGTCTGCCGCTTGATTATATGCGGGTGAGAGGCTTTCCGTTTTGTTCAGAAGTGGAAAGCTTTATCCAAAACCATGAACAGGTATATGTAGTTGAACAAAACCGCGATGCACAATTACTGAACCTGCTACTTGCCGAAACCGGGGTAAAGCGGAAAAAATTGCTCTCCGTTCTGCACTATTCAGGTGAGCCTTTGGATTATCGTTTTGTGTTTGATGAAATCTTGAAGGCCAGTGAAATGAGGAAAAGCGCATGACTTCGTTTGTAAAACCTCGGATCCGACGTAAAAATCAACCGGTTAATAAGCTGGGACTTACCCGTGCTGATTATGAGGGGGCTATGTCCACCCTTTGCGCCGGTTGCGGTCATGACAGCGTAACGGCCAGCATGGCACGGGCATTTTTTCGTCTTTCCATTGAACCGCACCGGGCGGTGAAAGTATCTGGTATTGGTTGTTCGTCCAAGACCACAGCCTATTTCCTGCGCGAGTCCCATGGCAATAATACGGTGCATGGTCGCATGCCATCGGTTGCTACTGGTGCTGCGGCAGCAAATTCCTCTTTGACCTATATTGGTGTCTCTGGTGATGGTGACAGCCTGTCCATTGGTTTGGGGCAGTTTGTCCATGCCATGCGCCGCAATGTAAACATGCTTTATGTCTTGGAAAATAATGGTGTATATGGTCTGACCAAAGGCCAGTTTTCTGCCTCTGCTGATATTGGTTCTCTGGCAAAAAAAGGCGCACCTAATGAACAGCCGCCAATTGATCCGGTATCACTGGCGCTTTCGGTAGGTGCAACATTTGTTGCTCGCGGTTTTTCCGGTGATCGGGAACAATTGGTGCCATTGATTGAGGC
>JALSYJ010000251.1 GCA_027071965.1 Robiginitomaculum sp.
ACAGCAAATGCGCCGAAGTATCATACCAGTCGCCTGAAGTGCTATCGACCCGGGTCAATGCCTGCTCATAACCCAGTAATAATGCTTCATGAGAGGTGTAAAACGGGGTTCCAGCCAATTGCGGTGCAGTCTCCGGAGTAATCCCGCAAGCCTCCATAAACTCCATGGCCTCAGAAATTTTATCGGCAATTTTACGATATCTGGCACCGGCAGGAGAGCGTTTCACAAACCCCAAAGTCCATTTATGCACATTGCCCAGATGCGCATAACCACCCGCAGCAAACGCCCGCAGCAAGTTTAATGTTGCCGCCGATTGTCCATAAGCACGCAACATGCGCTTTGGTCTTGGCTGGCGTGCTGTGTCATCAAAGGCCATGCCATTGATAATATCGCCCCGGTAACTGGGTAAGGTTTGCCCGTCCCGCTGCTCAGTGCTGGAGGATCTTGGTTTGGCAAATTGCCCGGCAATCCTGCCCAGCTTTACCACGGGCTTGCCACCAGCAAAGGTCAATACCACCGCCATCTGCATCAAGACCCGAAAGGTGTCTCTTACCCCATCAGCAGAAAATTCCTTAAAACTTTCGGCGCAATCACCACCTTGCAGGACAAAAGCCCGGCCCGCAGCAACATCGGCCAGTTCAGCCTTTAAGTTACGGGCCTCTCCTGCGAATACCAGCGGAGCTGAGGCTTGCAAGATATTCTCGACCTCAGCCAATGCATCCGGATCAGGATAATCATCGGGAATATGCTTTGCTGGTTTTTTGCGCCAGCTATCTGGAGTCCAATCTGTCACTTGCCTTATCCAATACTATTTGAAATAGCTCTATACTGCGAAGCCAGAGCCGAGACAAACATTGTTTTCATATAAGTCTCATAACCATTTATTCATTCGCCAAACGGCCATAATTGCCCCATAATGTTGAAAGACTAAACTTACAGGTTTTTCCATGCATAAATTCATAATATCGCTGTTATTCATATTAACCTCGACAGATCAGGCTTTGGCCTGGGGAGCAAAGGGCCATAGGGTAACCGGAGCAATTGCCGAACAGCATCTTAGCGAAAACGCCAAATCAAAAATTAAAGAAATTCTTGGTTATGAAAGCCTGGCCGAAGCCAGCACCTGGCCTGATTTCATGCGTGCAAGCCCTGATCATTTCTGGCAGAATATCGCCGGCCCCTATCATTATGTCACTGTACCAAAGGGAAAAACCTACTCAGAAGTCGGCGCACCAGCAAAAGGCGATGCCTTAAGCGCTCTTGCTGGTTTCTCCAAAACACTGCGCAACCCGGAATCCACAGCAAAGGATAAAGAACTTGCTTTGCGCTTTATCATCCACATTATTGCAGACCTGCATCAGCCATTACATGCAGGCAATGGTACTGATCGCGGCGGCAACCAGTTCAATGTAACATTCTTTAACCGTGACACCAACTTGCATTCTGTCTGGGACAGCGGTCTGATAGAACAAGAGGGCCTGTCCTTTTCAGAGCTTACCCTGTGGCTAAACAAGAAGATAACAGCAGAACAATTACAAGAATGGCAACAGGCAGAACCGCTGGACTGGGTCAGGGAAAGCGTAGCTATCCGTGATAGTATCTACCCTGATGACCCTGATATTTCATGGGAATATCGTTTCACCCATACCCATATGGTGCATATAAGGCTAAGTCAGGCCGGCATACGTATTGCGGCATACCTGAATGACTTGTACCAATAACCCCATATTGCAGAGCAATGAAGAACTGCTGTTTATGAGTGCTTTTTGTTGAGGCGCTTCAACAGTCCTGAAAAAGTGAGCAGGGTTTGCTGCTCTGTAAATAATTGCCCGCGCACAAAAATAAGACCAGATTTAGTAGCGCGAACAACTTCACCAGTGGCATGAATCCATTGACCGGGCCAGCCGGGGTACAGAAACTCATTGTTCATGGTGACAGTTACGCCAAAATTGCCCTGCATTTGTTTGTGAGCCACGGCAAACATTGCTCCATCAGCAAAGGTCATTAACATGCCACCATGAACCGCTCCACCACCATTGCAGTGTCGTTGCTCGGCAAAAAAACAAAGCAAGCCCTGTTTTGGCGGCGGATTATAGTCCTCATGAATAAAAATCGGGCCGTTACGGTGCTCAAAGCGATCGGCATGCGACCAGGCTCGATAACCGGCAGGTGGCGAAATGGTTTCATTGTTCATGATCAGCCTCTCACACGCTGCCGGTAGCGATTAAGTCACTAGTTAATCTGGAGTATTTCCGACTCCAATATGGGCCAAAATGCAAATCCTTGTCTATCGCATTTATCATACGCAAAACCCGCGCTCAAGTAGCCGATAGGCGGTAGGACATTAAAAAAGTCCTCAAGTAGCCGATAGGCGGTAGGACATTAAAAAAGTCCTCAAGTAGCGAAGCGGTAGGACATTAAAAG
>JALSYJ010000252.1 GCA_027071965.1 Robiginitomaculum sp.
CCGAATATGACCTCGCCGGAATATGTGCAGCTTTCCACCGCTGCCGCTTTGACCCTTGGGATTATGCCGGGCAAGATGCACCGCTGTGAGTGTACGAGATGCCTGAATCTTTTACTCACCTATCCCGAAGGATGCCGGGCCAATTGCGCCTATTGCGGTCTGGCGCGACACCGCGAAGCAGAACGGGATTATGCTGATCGTAATTTCATTCGTGTTGACTGGCCAAGTGTACCAATGGATCAAATCGTTGATATTGTTGCAAAGGACCCGGAAAACTCACCATTTCATCGCATGTGTATTTCAATGATCACTCACCCAAAATCCGATGATGATACGGTAACGGTGCTAAAGAACTGGACTTCAAAAATTGACCCGTCGGCAATTCCAATTTCCATATTGTCAAATCCAACAACCATGGGGCGTTCCAATGTTGCCGAGTTGCACGAATTGGGCAGTGACATTTTTACCGTAGCTCTTGATGCCGCCACTCCGGAGCTGTTTGATCGCACCCGTGGCAAAGGTGTGCAAAGCCCGCACACATGGAAAAAATACTGGGAAGTTTTGTTAGATGCCAAGGATATTTTTGGCCCGCAAAAATTTGGTGCCCATATTATTGTTGGCATGGGTGAAACCGAATTTGAGGTTTTGAGCCTTGTTGAAAAATTAGTGCAAATGGGCGGTCACAGCCACATGTTTTGCTTCTACCCGGAGCAAGGCTCATTGATGGATCATTTACCGGCTACCCCGCGTGACCAATGGCGACGGGTGCAATTAGGCAGATATTTACTGGATTATTGTGGTGCCAAGGTTTCGCATATGAAATTTGATCATGAAGGACGCATCATTGATTTTGGTTTACCAAAGGCCGAACTGGACATGATTATCGACACCGGAATTGCCTTTCGCACCTCTGGATGCCCCGGCAAATTTGCCGACGACATTTCCGCTTGTGATCGACCCTATGGTGACAGCCCGCCATCTGATATTGCCTCTTATCCGTTTCAGCCCCAGGACGTGGATTTACGTCGAATTCGGCAACAATTGGACATGGAAAAACCGGGCGAAAGCTATGAGGAAGGCGATGATCTGGAAGATTGGAAATGAGCAGACCGGAATTTCGTGTTATTGATACAGGTTTACGCACCGGCAGGCAAAATATCGCCTTTGATGCTGCGATGATTGAAGCCCACCAGACAGGTGCCATCAGTAACAGTATTCGCTTTATTCATTTTGAGCCTTGTGCATTGGTTGGTCGCCACCAGGATTTAAGTCGCGAGCTCAAACTTGACTTTTGTGCTGCCAACAACATTCAAACCGTGCGTCGGATCACTGGTGGCGGGGCGATTTATATGGATCAGGGGCAGATGGGCTGGTCATTGGTGTTTTCGCGCAAGACACTGGATATTTCTGATCTTGGCCAACTAACCAGCGCCATTTGTGAAGCGGCGGCAGCCGGTTTGTCCAAGCTGGGCATAAAGGCTAAGTTTCGCCCCCGTAATGACATAGAGGTTGAGGGGCGCAAAATTGGCGGCTCCGGTGGTTTTTTTGATGGCGACACCTTGTTCTTTCAGGGAACTGTTCTGATTGATACTGATCCATCGGTAATGATGCAGGCCCTGAATGTCGCCAAAGCCAAATTGCAAAAACGCGATCTGGATAGCGCCACATCACGGGTAACCACCTTAAAACAATTATTGGGCGAAGCACCTACGATCAGCGCCATTAAACAAGCCATGTTGATGGGTTTTGAAGAAAAACTGGGGATATCCCTGCGACATGCAAGCCCTTCTGCCGAAGAAGAGCGCCTGGCGAAGCAGTATTTTGATGAAGAAATTGGCCAGGACGAATATGTGCATGAGATTGACAATGCTGATGCTCAATCCAACGTGTTTCAAGGCTCCCATACCGGCGCAGGTGGCACAGTAGAAGCCTTTGTCCGGCTTGAGGGTCAAAACAATGAACGCTTGCGCGAGGTCTTGTTTACCGGAGATTTTTTTGTAACCCCGCCGCGAATTATACTTGATCTGGAGAGTTTTTTACGCCGGGTGGAAACAGGAAGAATTCCAGATGCAGTACACGAGTTTTTCGCCATAACCGAGGTAGATCTGCTCTCTATTGCCCCGGCGGACTTTATAACTGCTCTCGATAATGCCTGCGGCAGGCAATAAATGAAATATCTTAGCGCTATTCAGCATACCTCTGCCGAATATCTTGGCCTGATGGAAGATCATCTGGAGGGGCGTGGCATAAGGTTTAACTATGCCCGTCCATTTACCGAAGATGGCAAACCTCCGGAATTGGCTACAGTTGGAGACGGTTTGATCTTGCTTGGCGGCGGCCCATGGGGCAGCGCCGGGGTGCGCGATGTACCAACACTTAAAACTGAAATTGCCTTAACCCGCGCCTGCCTGATG
>JALSYJ010000253.1 GCA_027071965.1 Robiginitomaculum sp.
TGTATCTCACCCCCGCAAACCCCTAATGTGTCAACATTCGGGCATCCCGCAGCCCACAAATTATTGCCCTCACAAACCCCGCCAGTGCTATTCCAGACCAAATCCATTCCCAGCGCCTGCCCGGCAGCCCGTGTCATCTGGAACAAGGCAGCATTGGGTGGCGCCATTGGTTTTGGCGGTCGGGTAAAACCGCCGTGCAATTTCGCCTTTATTCCCTCTTGTTCACGTAAAGAGCTGATGATTTCATCCAATTGAGCTTCAAACCAAATCATATCATCCAACTCACTCAACCTGACATTGAAGCGGACAATTGCCAGATCAGGAACCACATTATTGGCACCGCCCCCTTCCAGCTTCGCCGGGTTTACAGTAAGCCCCGGACGGGATCCTGATAAATCAGCCAGACGCGATATGGTTTTAGCAGCCACAACCAGCGCATTTCGTCCCAAATGATGCTCACGGCCCGCATGAGCACTACGCCCGCGGATCACAATAGAAAAATTGCCGCTTCCCTTGCGCGCGCCTGATAAGGAGCCATCACTAAGCGCTGGCTCATAAGTCATGCCCAGATCAGCATTTATTGCATGTTCGTGCAATATGCCCGCAGAACCAGTGGAGCCAATCTCCTCATCAGGGTTGATCAAAACCGTATAGCCTAAATTTGCGGCATTTTCTGATTTTTCCAGCGACAATAAGGCCTGAAGCATTACCAGCAGGCCACCTTTCATATCAGCAACACCGGGGCCGTTGAGTATGCCGGGCTTTATTTCTCTAACTGTCTGAAAGGAGCTGTCTTTGGCAAAAACGGTATCATAATGCCCGGTAAGTAAAATCTGAATCGGAGCCTTTGGCCGTTGCACGATGCGAATGGTTTTTTCATGGGCAATTTCAAAAATCTGTCCGCTGGCATCAATCGAACTGGTTGAAGGAAGGGGTATTTGATCGCAGGCCCCGCCAAGCTCGGAGAAAGCATTGACGATCTCATGACGCTGTGCGCGCAAACCTTGCAAATTCATGCTGCCGGAATTGATTTGTGACCATTCCTTAACCCGTGCAATCATGCCTGCACCGGCAGCTTTTATTTGCTCAAGCGCAGCCTGTTCTGATCTTGTTATTTGCACCTGCACTGGCAATTCCTCTTATATATCTGGCAGCAGATTATTTTTCACAATAAAACAATTAAACAGCGCCCAGCGCCTGTTCCAGATCCACCAGCAAATCTTTGGCATTTTCTATTCCAACAGAAAAGCGTATCAAACCGTCAGTATAACCCTGTGCCTGGCGCATTGCAGCCGGAACACCCGAATGAGTAGTTGATCCGGGATGACACATCAAACTTTCGGTTCCGCCAAGACTAACCGCCAGCTTAATCAACTTTAGTGAATTCAACATCCGAAAAGCGGCCTCCTGACCTCCCTTTACATCAAATGAAAATGTTGATCCTGCGGATAAGCATGTCCTGTCAAATATTTCCTTTTTGCTGGAACCATCCTCCAGAAAACCCAAATACCGAACTTGTGATACTTTTGGGTGATTTTGCAAAAACTCGGCACATATGCGAGCATTTTTTGCCGCTTCATTCACCCGCAGTTTCAATGTTTCCAAAGAACGCAAGATAAGCCAGCATGTATCAGGGCTGGGCACTGTTCCAAACACAGTTCGCAAGCTGCGAATACGTGAAATAACCTTAGTAGATCCAATTGCCGCACCGGCAATCAAATCTGAATGGCCGCCAATATATTTGGTCACGGAATAAAGCACCAAATCAATGCCACTGGTGATCAGGGGCGTTTGGCCGATTGGCCCTTGCATTGTATTATCACTCATTACCACCGGACGTATGGACTGGCTTTTCGCAGCCTTGCCTGCCAGTTCCATACACAAATCCAGATCGACAATTGCATTGGTAGGATTGGCCGGAGTTTCCACATAAACTACCGATATCTCACCCATTTTGCGGGCTTTGGCAAATGTCTCCTCAACCACTTCCTTGGGCGCATCGGCTGGAAATGATATGCTCTTAACTCCAAATTTTGGCAAAAAATCTTTTAGGAACATTTCCGTCGGGCCATAAAGCGGACTGGAATAAACATATACCTGATCGCGCTCGGCAAATGCCAGTAATGCAGTCGTAATCGCCCCCATTCCACTGGAAAAAGCCAGGGCATCTTCGCCGCCATCAAACAGGGTCAGACGATTTTCCAGTATTTCCAGATTAGGGTTGTTAATGCGGGTGTAAGCCAGACCCGGGTCTTTCATATCATCTGAAAGCTCCTGCCCTCGTGACTTACGAAAATAGGCAGCGCCGTGTTCTGCTGATTTGAATACAAAGGTTGATGTTTGAAAAACAGGTGGCTTGATAGCGCCTTCGGACAGGTGCGGATCAAAACCATAACCCATCACCAGAGATTC
>JALSYJ010000254.1 GCA_027071965.1 Robiginitomaculum sp.
ACGCAACTGGCTGGCTGGCGAGGACTTTTCGCTGGCTGACATCAGTGCAGCCGCAGCACTTTCCTGTCTTGATTATTTTGGCGATGTTCCTTTTGAACAGTTTGCCAGCGTTAAATCATGGTATGTGCGCATTAAGTCCAGACCAAGTTTTCGAGCATTACTTGCGGATCATTTTCCCGGGATTGCTCCGGCACCGGACTATGCCAATCTGGACTTTTAGCCATGGTGCAAGCCTGTTCAGAAAACCTGATTGCCAAATTACATGACATGGCGCTGGCTTTGGGTTTCACCAGACCCGCCATAACCAGCGCTTCAGAGCCATGGCAGGCCGGTCTTAGGCTTCATGAGTTCATCGCCAAAGGCTATCATGGTCAAATGGACTGGATGGCAAAACACGCCCATCGGCGCGAACATCCCAACCAGATGTGGTCTGAAGCCCAAACCGCCATTGTGCTTGGCTTTAATTATGGCCCCGATCATGATCCAATGCTGAACCTGCAGCACCAAAGCCATGGCAATATTTCGGTTTATGCGCGCGCCCATGATTATCATGACATTATCAAAAAGAAGCTGAAAAAACTGGCAGAATTTGTCGGTAAGGAAACCGGCAAGGCCGTCAAGGTGTTTGTGGATACTGCTCCCTTGATGGAAAAACCGCTGGCGGCCAAAGCTGGTCTTGGCTGGCAGGGAAAGCATACCAATCTGGTTTCCCGTGAATTTGGCTCATGGTTGTTTATCGGAGTAATTCTTGCCGAAGCCAAATTGGCAGCAGATCACCCGCAAAAGGATCTTTGTGGCTCATGCCGGGCCTGTCTTGATATTTGCCCGACAAATGCATTTATAGCGCCATATCAGCTTGAGGCCACGGCCTGCATCTCCTATTTGACCATAGAGCACAAGGGACATATTCCGGCAGAATATCGCAAGTCCATGGGTAATAGGATTTATGGCTGCGATGACTGCCTTGCCATTTGTCCGTGGAATAAATACGCCAAATTATCACATGAAACAAAATTACGTGCCAGGCCGGAATTAAGTCTGCCATTATTGGCAGACCTAGCCGCATTGGATGAGCTAGCCTTTCGTCAGGTGTTTACAGCATCTCCAATTAAGCGAATTGGCCGGGATCGCTTTGTTCGCAATGTTATGATCGCCATTGGTAATTCAGGGAATGAAGCATTGATTAAAACGCTTGAACTTGCGCTTGTTGATGACTCTGCGCTGGTGCGGGCAATGGCAGTGTGGGCTTTGGGGCAACTTGCAAATCCAAAACAGTTTCAGCAAGCAAGAGATAATCTGCTGGCAAATGAAACAGATCCAAATGTTCGCATGGAGTGGCAAACCCATCCCTGCAATAGATAAGTTTGGGCCATAAATGTTCCGCTGGCTCAAGAAACTGGTGCTGTCACACATCGACCTGACTGCCCTGTTAAAAGAGCTTGTCACTTTCCCCGCAGGATAAGGCAGGATAAACAGAAAACATGCCAGCATGAAATGATTTTTGCCAGCTTGCTTACACAAGCGTGAGAATGTAAAAACCTTTATATTTATGGGGTTTGAGAAAATATTTACCTGTCAAAGAGCGTATTTGTTGGGGGGTTCGCCCCCAACCCTTCAATTATAACAGGTCTGTGATATGCGGGCAGCTTTTGCACTTATCCCCGCAGTCCAAGGGTCAGCCAGTATAGAGAAGGGTCATTTAAGGGTCACTTTATTACCAACAAGTGCTTTTTGGGTATAATTACAGGGTGGCCCAAGTATCACTAAAGGGACAGCAAAAAATTGCACTAACCCTAATGGTGACCCTAATGGTGACCCTCGTCACTGACCCTCACCCCAACCCGTCACTTGCGGCTTGATCCGTAAGTCCATCCCTGCAGTGATAATGACATGAATGAGTGGATGACTGGTGGTAAGAGGGTCGGAATAGTTCTTCGCTGGACGGGGTTTGGGCTTGCGTTCACTGGTTCATTTACCCAAACCCCCATGGAACAAGGGTTAAACATTTCTGACGCAAGGTAAAACCCGTCTCAAATCACGTTTGGGGTAATAGCTGTCAGCTTTTTTGGGTTTTGTTACTGACTTTGGCGATCAGTGAGGCGCATGGCCTCGCGCCACTGGCCGCGCACCAGCAAAACATCAACATTTTTTGGATCCAGTTTCCGGGCCCTGCGAATATCCCGACCGGCCTCATCAAGGCGCTTTAACTGGATTAAACTGGAGGCCCGTAACATCAAGGCCATAACATTGTCTGGCTTGGCCGATAACAATATGTCCAATACAGTTAAGGCGGCATCGGTTTGCCCCTCAGCGCCCAGAGCCCGCGCCCTTGCCAGTTGCAATTCTGTATTTCCCGGTTGCAGGTTCAATCCTGCATCAACTGCTTTTAAGGCCCTGCTATTGTCTCCGAGTTGTAAAAAGGCTTCTGCGGCCTGTGTAAAAATTGCCACACGCAGATCATCGCTTTTAATGTCCGGGGCATATCCAAGGTTCTCCAGTCGCTCGGCGCCTCTTTGCAGATCGCCAAGCCCGAGTATGGCAGAAGCAGCGCAATGGCGTGCCGGTGCGCCGCCTTCTTCGGATTGCCAGGCAAGTGCTTCCTCATAGGCGGCCATAGGCTGTTGCTTCACTAAAGCCATACATTTTTCATAACGCTCAGCCTGAGCCAGAACGTTAGTTGGCGCCATCAAACACAACAAAACCAGTACTCGTTGCAAGCGAAACATTTTAATCCCCCTGACCTTGGATATTGATTGTTGCGCCGCCTTGAGTGCTTCGCAAGCAAAACTATCAAAAATGGTGAATTAAAATTTACGCTCGTGTTTTATTGCAACTAGGATCAGGGCTTCACCAGTTCTTCGAAAATTGTCTGCAAGCGGGCAAGATCATCAGGGGCAGACAGGCTGTGATCACCGTTTTTGCTCAAGAAAAAAACCACGTCCTTGCTGTGCAGAACGTCAACCAGTTGCAATGAGTATTGCCATGGCACATCGCTATCTTTCCTGCCTTGTAAAATGCGTACCGGCCCGGAAAAAGCAATTTTTTCATCCAGTAACAGGTTTTTCCGGCCATCTTCGATCAGCTTTTTGGTAATGGGCACCGGGCCATAGGGTGATGGTTGTTGCCAGACACCGGCTTGCATGATTTCCTGTTGTTGTTCTGCTGTCAGGTTTTTCCATAATAACTTTTCGGTAAAATCCGGTGCCGGCGCGATAAGGATCAAGGATTGCACACGCTGTGGCCGG
This sequence comes from Robiginitomaculum sp., assembly GCA_027071965.1. GTDB lineage: Bacteria > Pseudomonadota > Alphaproteobacteria > Caulobacterales > Maricaulaceae > Robiginitomaculum_B. The sequence continues at coordinate 3,246 of JALSYJ010000254.1, forward strand.
GCCAGAGCCATTAACAGGGCCAGCCACCCTCCCATGGAAGATCCGGCCAGCACTACCGGGCCACTGGTTAAATGATCCAGCACTTCCAGCCCATCATTGCGCCATTGTGAAATTGAGCCATCCTCAAACCGGCCAGAGGACAAGCCATGACCATAATAATCAAACCTGATAAAATCATGGCCGTTATTCTTAGCCCATTCATGGGCGAAAACCGCTTTGGAGCCTTCCATATCTGAGCGAAACCCACCAAGCCAGACAAGTGTTGGCCCGGCACCATTATTGCTTTGCACTTCGGAATAGCAAATTATTTCACCATTGGCAGTTTTGTGCTTTAGTCTGTTTTGCACCTTGTCACTCTCCTGTTCGGTCAATTGAATTGCACGGGAAACCAATGAAGTCGAGAATCTGTTTTGCGAATTTTACAAATTATCCCGGAACTTTCTGCCGGCGGGGCGGAGCGCACCACATTGGACATCAGTGCCGCAGTAATTGCCGCAGGTGGCAGCTCTCACGTTATTGCCAAAGGCGGACGATTAGTTGAGCAATTATGTTCTGATGGCGCGGAATTTACTTCACTTGCCGTACATTCAAAAAATCCGCTGATAATGCGTCGCAACCGAATTCAGATCACAAATACTGCCAAAGAATTTGGGGCTGATATTTTGCATGTTCGCTCCCGGGCCCCGGCCTGGAGTGTCCGCAAGGCGAGCAAGAAAACCGCAATTCCATATGTAACCACTTATCATGGAACCTATAATTCCAGGTCGGCAGCCAAAACCTTTTACAATTCTATCATGGCGTCGGGTGATCTGGTTATTGCCAATTCCAAATTTATTGCCGAACATATTAAAAAAATCCATGGCACTGATCCGGCCCGGATCAGGGTAATCCCGCGCGGACTGGATTTAGAAGCCCTGCATATTGCAAATATTCCGCAATCACGATTGCAGGCAATGCGCAAAATCCTGTCATTGGAGGCAGAGCCAGCCATGCCGTTAATTGTAATGCCGGGGCGGCTGACCAGATGGAAAGGGCAATTGCCAATGATTCAGGCCATGGCATTATTGCGCGACCAGCAAATTGACTGCAGGCTGTTTTTACCCGGAGATGCACAAGGGCGGCATTCTTATGTAGAAGAGCTTGAGCGCATGATTGCGCGCCTTGATCTGCGCGGGCGGGTTTTTATGCCCGGCCATGTAAGCGATATGCCAGCGCTTTACGCATTGGCACAATTGGTAATTTCAGCCAGCATAGAACCAGAAGCATTTGGCCGGGTTGCCGTTGAAGGTCAGGCCGCAGGCAAGCCGGTAATAGCTACCGCACTTGGCGGCTCGCTGGAAACTGTTAAAGATGGACAAACCGGGGCATTAGTGCCCCCCAATGATGCTCCGGCCATGGCAAAACAAATTGCACGGATTTTGTCCTTGTCTACCGATCAGCAAATATCAATGGGAAAAGCCGGACAGAGCTGGGTGGCCGGGCAATTTTCCAAAAAAACCATGTGCGCATCCACATTGGCGGTGTACGAGGAGTTGTTAAGCAGGCAGCATTAACCTATTCTGCAGGCTGGATGGGTATGAATGGCCGTATTTGGGGCCTGATATTTGCAAACCAGATTGAGGTGTAGGTTTTGAGTAAAAAGACACTGGTTGTATGTTTCGGGCCGCTTGGCCGTCTGTTGAATGCGTTTTGTGCCAGCGCACGATTGCGTGCAGCCCTGCCCTCTGAGCATCTGGTTTTATTGACGGACCCGTCACTGGTTGGACTGGCCAGCAGGTCGCCATGGTTTGACGATATTATTTCCGCAGACCTTAATGCGGCTGACACTAATTTTTCCCGGCTGGCAAAGGTCATAAAACAAAGCAAATATGACAGGATTATTGATCTTGATCGTAGCAAACAAACTGCCAGCCTGTTTGCAGCATTTGGGCTGTTCGCGCCCAAATTTGCCAGTAATGCACCCCGGGCAAAATGGACATTTTCCGGGAAGCCCGATCATCCGATAGAAGAAGATGATCGTTTGCTGGATATGATGGGCATAGCAAAGATAGATGCTGATTTAAGTCTTGGCCCTGAGCTTGGCTGGTTGTTGCGCCATAGCGGTAAAACCCCTTCTTTGCAGCCCGGCTATTTTCGATTAGAAGGCGAATACATATTGCTTAATCTGGGCCGTCCTGATCCGGAAAATGGCTGGCCGGCAGCAGCTTTTCAAACACTGGCCGGGTATATTTTAGGCATGGGCAAAATGTTGGCAATAACCGGAACTATAGAGGCCAGAGAGATGGCCCGGCCCTTATTGCGTAATTATCCGCAAATTCGCGACCTGTGTGCCCGAGCCGATGCTTTTCAACTGGCTAATCTGGGGGCAAAGGCAAAGGGTGTTGTTGGCTTGCCTGATGGAATTTTGCATTTATGTGCCGTTGGCTCCCAGCGTTGCATTTCCTTGCATGGCAGTGCAGCCGATGCAAAGCGCAATGCTATTCGCGCTGCAGGGGCCATGACCTTGATAAGCGATCCCATAGAGGATCTTTCAGCCGATGATGTGGTAAAAGCCATGAAAATGTTTGGTGCTCTTTAGCCACAAACATAAAATTGCATGCACTTGCTGCTTGATCCTTGGCTCAGCTTATCTCATAAAGCCTTGGTCTGGCATTTTTTGGAGGGTTTTTATGGTTTATACAATGGCTCTAACAATGATTGTCAGTCAGTTTTTTGACAATTACAGGAGAGCATTATAGCCCGTCGTCCACCCCCAGCCGCCCCGAAAAAGAATAAAGGCCCCCGCGTAAATCAGGATATTATTGCTGAACGCGTTCTTCTCATTGATGAAAAAGGTGAAAAACAGGGAGTTATGCCTGTTGATGCTGCGCTTGAAGCTGCTCGTGAAGCCGGTCTTGATCTGGTGGAGGTGGCTCCTGAAGCCAAGTATCCAGTATGCAAGATTCTCGATTATGGCAAAATGCGCTTTCAGGCACAAAAGAAACGCTCCGAAGCAAAAAAGAAACAAAAAACCGCTGATTTGAAAGAAATCAAGATGCGCCCGAATATCGATGTGCATGATTATGATGTCAAAGTCAGAGCCATGACCAGGTTTTTTGGGCAGGGCGACAAGGTAAAAGTCACCATCCGCTTCAAAGGGCGGGAAATGGCTCATCAGGATCGCGGGGCGAATTTGCTGGAGCGGGTTCGTGCAGACTTTGAGGATATTGCCAAGGTGGAGTTTGAGCCAAAGACTGAAGGCAGGTTAATGATGATGGTATTAGCGCCCAAATAGGTTTTTGCCTATGAGTCGGTATTGTTTTTGTAAAATATCAATACAAAATTATTCGCAGGCATAGATATTGTTTTTCCAAGATAGAGGCCGCAGGAATCTGCCCAGGCCTTAACCTTGTCAATTGAGCGCACCCCCCATTCGGGGTTGCGCTGTTTTAGATTTTTATCGAATTCTATGTTGGAAGGAGCTTCATTGTCGCTGATGCCAAAAAACGGTCCATATAAAAAGAGCTGTCCGTCATCTTGCAGGCGCTTGCCAGCCCCTGCGAACATGCCCTTGGCTGCTGTAATTGGTGCAATGTGGATCATATTGCTGCACAAAATTGCGGAAAAACTGTTTGGCAGACCTTCTATGGGATCACCATTATACCAGTTGTATTCCGTAACGTCCAAACGCTGCGGCGGCATAATGTTGCATAAAGATGTTTGCTCGCTCCAGGCAATAATAGAGGCGATATGATCTGGTTCAGGATCGCTTGGCCAAAATGTATTTTGTTGTAGAGCCTTGGCAAAATGCACCACATGCTGTCCGGAGCCAGAAGCAATTTCAAATACATCTCCAAAAGCCATATATTGCTGTAAAACCGCCAAAATGGCATTGGCGTTTCTAGCGGTGGCAGGAAAATCCAGTTTTTTACTCATAGTGTGATCTTTGCACTTTGCCTTGCAGTTTTGCTTTATCAGGATATACCAAGGAACAAAACAGCCCGCACATATAATTGCATGGTGCAAGCGGGGTAGGGGAATACATGTTAATCAGTATTTTGGGGATAGGCGTATTATTTGTTCTTGCGGTTTTGCTATCGAATAATCGCAAATCAATAAGTTTTCGGGTGATCAGCGCCGCATTTGCCTTACAATTTGCCATTGCGTTTTTCGTGTTGGCGACACCTGTGGGAAAAGACGTATTGGAATCCATCTCAAATGGAGCGCAGGTCATCATTGATTATGCCGATGTGGGCAGCAAATTCGTATTTGGCGGTTTACACGACAATGCCAGTATTGGCTTTATCTTTGCGGTCAAGGTTCTGCCGATCATTATTTTTGTATCATCCCTTACCTCGGTTTTATATTATCTGGGCATTATGCAATGGGTGGTAAAAATCATTGGCGGGTTTTTACGCATAGTTATTGGCTCAAGTCAGGTGGAAAGCCTAAATGCTGCTGGCAATATCTTTTTAGGACAAACCGAATCGCCCTTGCTGGTGCGTCCCTATCTGGCAAAGCTGACGGACAATCAATTATTCACCATTATGGTTTCTGGTCTGGCATCAGTATCAGGGGCTATTCTGGTTGGATATGCAGCTCTTGGGGTTGAGCTAAAATATCTTATCGCAGCTTCTTTCATGGCGGCTCCTGGCGGCTTGCTGATGGCCAAGATTGTTATGCCGGATACGGATAAAAAAGCAGCCTCCCAACCGATTGAGGCCGAAGACATACCAAAGGCAGACCTTCCGGTTAATGTTATTGATGCAGCTGCATCCGGGGCGGCTGATGGCTTAAAGCTCGCCGCCAATATTGGTGCCATGTTAATTGCATTTGTTGCGCTGATCGGCATGTTAAACGGCGGTATTGGCGGCATTGGCAATATGCTTGGTCAAGCTGGCTGGTCACTGGATGCGGCTTTGGGCTGGCTGTTTTCGCCTTTGATGTGGACGCTGGGCGTACCATGGGAAGAAGCCGGGGTAGCGGGTAATCTGATCGGACAGAAATTTATCCTGAATGAATTTGTCGCCTATGCCAGTCTGGAGCCGCTACTTGATACCCTATCGCCACGAACAGTGGTAATTGTCACCTTTGCCCTGTGCGGGTTTGCCAATCTGGCCTCAATGGCAATTTTGCTGGGTGGCTTGGGTGGTTTGATCCCGCACCGACGCCAAGACATTGCCCGCCTTGGTCTAAAGGCTGTGGCAGCAGGCTCCTTGTCCAATCTGATGAGTGCGGCGCTGGCCTCCTTGCTGGTGGTTATATAAACCATCTCGATGAGTCTGGGCATGATAAAAACTATTGGACTTGTTACAGGGCCGGTGCTTGCGGTTTTGCTTTTGCTCATCGAGCCTCCGGCCAATATGCCCATATTGGCGTGGCGCACTGCGGCCATTACCATTTGCATGGCCATATGGTGGGGAAGCGAGGCTTTGCCACCATTTGTCACTGCTTTGTTGCCGCTGGTCTTGTTTCCGGTATTGGGGGTGATGAGTTTCAAGCAGGCTGCCATTCCCTTTGCCCACCCATTGATCTTTTTATTTCTTGGCGGGTTTTTGCTGGCTTTGGCCATAGAGAAATGGAATTTACATAAACGTATTGCACTCATGGTTTTATTGCTGATGGGGGTGCGTGCCAAAGCCCTGGTTCTTGGCTTTATGCTGGCCTCGGCATTTTTATCCATGTGGATGACTAATACGGCAACCACCTTGATGATGCTGCCAATTGCCGTATCTATTTTAAGCGTGGTGTTTCAGCAAAACTCCACAATTGATACAAAACAACAAGAAAACTTCAAAATATTATTGCCATTATCCGTTGCTTATGGGGCCACTATCGGCGGAGTTGCCACCTTGATAGGAACGCCGCCAAATGCATTTCTGGCAGCTTATTTGCGCGAACAACATGCGATAGAAATTGACTTTGCCAATTGGATGCTGGTGGGTTTGCCTCTGGCCATGATCCTATTGCCTCTTGCCTGGGTTATTTTGACCAGATTGGTGTTTCCGGTGAATTTCTCTGCCGGCAGTGCAGCAAAAGCCCAGTTCAGCCTGATGAAGACTCAATTGGGAAAATTGACCAAGCCGGAATTTAGAGTTGGCCTGTTATTCCTGCTGGTGG
>JALSYJ010000255.1 GCA_027071965.1 Robiginitomaculum sp.
CATTTCTGTCACCAAGCTCCCGTTGAATAGCCTTCATCTGCTCATTCAAATAGTATTCGCGCTGGGATTTTTCCATTTGACGTTTAACGCGGGAGCGAATTTTCCTCTCCACCTGCAAAACACTGATCTCGCCTTCCATCTTTTGCAAAACCATCTCCAGCCGGGCGAATACGCTGGTGGTTTCGAGTAATTCCTGTTTTTCGGTCAGCTTTATTGACAAGTGGGCGCATATCGAATCTGCCAATTTGTTGGGATCAGTAATATCCTGTATTGCCGTTAGAATATCAGGCGGGATTTTTTTATTCAGCTTTACATATCTCTCAAAGCTGCTCACCGCGCTTCGCATCATGGCTGTGGTTTCTTCTTCATTGTCGTTTTGCGCTTCGACCAATTCTATGCTTGCCTCGATATAACCATCAACCAGATTAAATTCGGTGGCCCTGGCACAGCCTTCTCCCTCTACCAATACCTTTAAGGTACCGTCTGGGAGTTTCAGCAATTGCAGCACTTTGGCCACACAACCAAAATGATACAAATCGTCAGAGGTGGGATCATCTGTTGCCGGATCCAGTTGCGTAAGCAGCAAAATACGTTTGTCCTTGCCCATTACCTCTTCCAGAGCCTTCATGGACTTTTCACGGCCAGCAAACAGCGGCACAATCATATGCGGAAACACCACAATATCGCGCAAGGGAAGCACTGGAAGAGTTTGGTTTTTTTCTGGCATAAATCTACTCACTATCCTGATCCTTGCCGCTATCAGGCAAGACTACGCTGAACTTTAAGATCATCACCGTTTACATTGTTCATTGTCTACAATGAATACCCGATGAACTATATCTGTTCATTTGTGAGAAGATACAAGACGCACCAATGGTATTTTTCAGAGAATCCCACAGGAAAACAGAGTCACGCCCAAAATAACCGGCATATCTGTATAAAACGCAAACTTTTCAGGAAATAAATTTAACTTGCGCAAAATGAACGGAACCAGGGGGTGTGCCCTAAAATACTAAAATACGGAATCGCAATTAAAGACCACAAATATTGCAAGGCCTGCCTGCAAAACCTGTATCTGCAAAACTCAGTAAAATCAGATCAGGAAGCAACCTTGGGCGTGGTTTTTTTCTTCTTTTCCGCATAAATCAGTAATGGCTTTGCCTTGCCTTCAATGACTTCGGCATTGACCACAACCTCTTCCACATCATCATGGCCGGGAAGGTCAAACATGGTATCGAGCAAAACCCCTTCCATGATCGAGCGCAAACCCCGTGCGCCAGTCTTGCGCTTGATGGCTTTGCGAGCAACAGCGCTAAGGGCATCTTTGGAGAATGTCAGCTTAACGTCCTCCATGGCAAACAGGCTTTCATACTGCTTCATCAAGGCATTTTTGGGTTCAGTCAGAATAGTGATCAGCGCATCTTCATCCAGATGCTCCAGCGTTGCAATCACTGGCAGCCGTCCGATAAATTCTGGAATAAGGCCAAACTTCATTAAATCATCTGGCTCAACCTTGCGCAGCAGATCTCCGATTTCCAATTCCTCATCGTCCTGCACATCCGCACCAAAACCAATACTGGTGCCGCGACCACGCTGTGAAATAACTTTTTCCAGACCGGCAAATGCACCGCCAACCACAAACAAAACATCCGTAGTATCAACTTGCAGGAATTCCTGCTGCGGGTGTTTGCGTCCGCCCTGTGGAGGAACCGAAGCCACGGTACCTTCCATAATCTTCAACAGAGCCTGCTGTACGCCTTCGCCTGATACATCGCGGGTAATCGACGGATTATCAGATTTGCGGCTGATTTTGTCGACTTCATCAATATAGACAATACCCCGTTGTGCTCGCTCCACATTATAATCCGAAGCCTGTAACAGCTTCAAAATAATGTTCTCCACGTCTTCACCCACATATCCGGCCTCGGTCAAAGTGGTGGCATCGGCCATGGTAAATGGCACGTCCAAAATTCGGGCCAAAGTCTGTGCCAACAGGGTTTTTCCGCACCCGGTAGGGCCAATCAGCAAAATATTGGACTTTGCCAGTTCCACATCAGAATTCTGTGAAACATGGTTCAGACGTTTGTAGTGATTGTGAACCGCCACCGACAACACCCGCTTGGCCGCTGACTGCCCGATCACATAATCATTCAGCACATCGCAGATATCCTGAGGGGTTGGCACACCCTCCTGGGACTTGACCAGTGAGCCTTTGGCCTCTTCGCGGATGATATCCATGCACAACTCAACGCACTCATCACATATGAATACGGTTGGCCCGGCAATTAGTTTGCGCACCTCATGCTGGCTCTTGCCGCAAAAAGAGCAATAAAGCGTACTCTTTGAATCGCCGGTTTTATCAGACTTGCTC
>JALSYJ010000256.1 GCA_027071965.1 Robiginitomaculum sp.
CAATGAACGGATGCTCGGCAAATGCGTCTTTTAAGGCCTCATGCAATTGCTTGCCATAATGGCGCACATTATCAAGCAGGCCTTCTTCATCAATGGTTCTGATCACCGCCAGCCCGGCTGAACAGGAACTCGCATGGCCCACATAGGTATGCCCATGAGCAAATCCGGATTTACTGCTGGCAAACACCTTGTGAATTTTGGCACGAGCAAGAGTTGCCGCCAGTGGTTGATAGCCACCGGCAATCCCTTTGGCCATCGTTACAATATCTGGCAGAAAACCATCTTGTTCATGAGCAAAGAACGTACCGGTTCGGCCGGAGCCACACATAATTTCATCAGCAATCAGCACAATGTCATAGCGGTCACATATTTCCCGGATTTTAGCAAAATACTCGCTTGTAGCTGGAACAACCCCCAAGGATGCCCCAACCACAGGTTCAGCAATAAAAGCAGCTATGGTGTCGGCACCTTCTGCCTGAATAGCCCTTTCAAGAGCAAAAGCAGATCGCATGGAATACATGGCCTCGCTTTCATCTGCCCGTTGGTGGCGATAGGCATAGCAAGGCTCAATTCTTGGCCATTCAATAAGCAGATCCCCCATATCCCGGCGCCGGGGAAGATTACCACTGGCAGACAGGGCGGCAAATGTATTGCCGTGATAGCTGTGCACACGACTGATGATTTTGGTTTTTTTGTGCCGACCCAGTGCCTGCCAATACTGCCAGGCCATCTTAATGGCAGTTTCATTGGCCTCAGAACCACCGGTGGTAAAATAAACCCTGGCCCCTGCCTCTGCAAATTTATCCGCCAACAAGCTGGCCAACTGTTCCTGCGGTTCATTGGAAAAGAATGCAGTATGGGCAAAACTCATATTCTGGATTTGCGAGCATAAAGCCCTTGTGACCTTTGGGTGCTGATGACCCAGACAGGACACCGCAGCACCGCCACTCATATCCAGATATGACTTTTCCGTTTCATCATAAATATACATGCCACCGGAGCGAACAGCCCGTGGATAATTCTTGTTCAAATTTCGATAAAAAACCGAGCTCATAACATCACCGCCCCCAAGTCAGAAATAAATGTAAAGCAGGTTTTTTGCCATTGTCGACAAAATTTAACATATGAGCATATTTTGCTGTCGCGCCCATACAAACTCGGCCAAACCTGATTAATAGCTTTTCACTGAAATTGTTTGCTTGCCAAGTTTGAAAGCAAGAGGTAGGTTCCGCGCCGATTTAGAACTTTGGTTCCAGATCATGCGCCGATAGCTCAGCTGGATAGAGCACCAGACTACGAATCTGGGGGTCGGGAGTTCGAATCTTCCTCGGCGCGCCAGCATAACTTCGTGTAAATGTCACTCCGAGGCTCTTAAAAGTGCGGACTTCGTCCTTGGGGCGCGCCAGCATAACTTCGTGTAAATGTCACTCCGAGGCTCTTAAAAGTGCGGACTTCGTCCTTGGGGCGCGCCATTCTAACTTCGCGTAAATGTCACTCCGAGGCTCTTAAAAGTGCGGACTTCGTAACTCTTAGCTGATCCTAGGATCAAGCCTCGTCCGGTGAGGGGCTTAACGGTACTCCGCAACTGACCCCAACACCTTCCATGGCTGGCTCCAATGGCACATCCAGAGCGCTGGCTATGGTGCTGGTATAGCGCATTAGGGCCACAGCAGCTACAACTTCGACAATTTCGCCGTCGCTCCAGCCAATTTTGCGCATATCATCAGTCATCTCATCGGTGACACTCTCTGGATTGCGCGCAACAGTTCTGGCAAAATTAACGGCGGCATTTTCCTTGTCATCAAGCCGTGGCGAAGGATTGCCGGTGACCACTTCGATACATTCTTCGTGACTCCATTCTTTGCCAAGCAGCGCCAGCATATGTGCCGCCGTACAATATTCACAACCTACTTCATGGGCGGTGACAGCAAAAAACACCCGTTTTAATTCTTCGCGAATACTGCCTTCACTTGCAGTCATCAGACTAAGATCCCAAAGGGCATTGGTGGTTTCAGGCAAGTAAGCCAGCCCCTTTTGCAGGCCCGGCACCATGTGATAATAGCTTTTGACCCGGTCAAAAACTTCGCGTGTGCGCCCTGTTGCCTGTTCTGGGTCAATGAGTTTAATGCGTGCCATTATATTGTTCCTTTTGCTTAGGGTTTGTTGCGACCGGTTTCAACCGGCAAGGTTTCATCGCGCCCCCACTCCATCCATGAAGCATCATAAAGCGCAGTATTTTCATGGCCCATCAAAGCCAGCACAAACAGGGAAAAAGAAGCAAATACCCCGCCACCGCAATAGGTAATAACCCTTTGCTCCGGCCTAATACCGGGCTTTGCCCACAGTTCTTGCAATTCCTGCATCGGTCTTATGCGCAAGGTCGCAGGATCAAGATTTGCTTCGGCTGGTACATTTTGGGCACCTGGGATATGGCCCTTGCGATGCTCTGGATACAGCCCGGCCAGACCACGATAAAATGGTGCCGGTAAAGCATCTATAATACAGGTGTTTTCCTGCGTAATTGCCGCCAGCACTTCTTCTTTTACCACTCGCAAATGAGGTTGCGGCCTTGATACAAAACCGCCGGTTTTTTTTGCAGGTGGACTATGGGCCTCAAGTGCAAAACCTGCTGCCTGCCATGCCACAAGACCGCCATCGAGCATTTTTACATGTTCATGGCCATAATAGCGTAGCGCCCACCATAGACGCGCTGCCCACACCCCTCCACGGGCATCATATACCACCACACAGGATGTTTCATCCACGCCAAGACTGCTCATCAATCTGGAAAAGCCCTCCGGCCCGATTATTGCGGTCGGGTCATCAGGATTTGCAAGATCAGCTTGCAGGTCGACAAATTGTGCGCCTGGAACATGCCCTTGTTCGTAATCCTCGCGACCTCGTATTTCTGAAAAACTGCCGTCGGCATTAGCCCGCACATCAAACCTGGCATCCAGTATGACCAGATTATGATCTTCAAGGTTCTGTTGCAGCCAGTTCACATCCGCCAAAAAGTGTGGATTGGGAAAGTTATGGTTCATGAATTGGCTCCTGTTTGTCCAAAATCATATCAATCAATAGAATCACATGTGGTTTTAGGAAAATTATTATTGAGGTGCGTCAGGTAATTTGTCCAACCCTAATGCTTTTTGTTGCTTTCTTGTAAGGTTTTGTACCACAAGATGATAAGAACTGATCAAATACTCTTTAAGCTCTGCATCGGTTAAGCCCGGCTGAGAATAGGCTTGTATCCACTTCATACCGCGCGCGGCAAAATACGGCGCTCCGCGACAGCCCTTCATGGATCGCAGGTTTTCAAATACCAGTTCAGATGTCTTGAAGGTAAAGGCCGGTTGATCTTCATCACAACCATCATCAGCCCAGCCGCCAATGGCAAATACCTTTCCACCTACTTTCCACACATATGAGCCGCCCCATTGAAACACCATTTCTGTGGCTGGCAGTGATCCACAAAAGCGATTGAACTCATCATAGGTCATTTGCCGGATACCAGCTCCTGTAAGCCCTCTTCAAACGATATAACCGGCTTATATCCCAGTTCACGCTTGGCTTTGGCGCAATTGATAGTGCCTTCGCGCCGGGTCATATCAATGGCGATACGGGTCAATGGTGGGGTTGATGACAGGCGAAACAACCGCCAGACGGCTTCTGAGGATCGCGCAAGCATATTGGCTATCCAGCCGGGAATTTTCCTGTTTGGCGGGGTAATACCCTTGGTTCTGGTCAGGCTAGTGAAAAAGTCGCGCAATGTGCGCGTACCATCATCGGTTATGAAATAGGCATTGCCGCCTTTGCCCTTTTTTATTGCCAGATCAATGCCATGCACCAGATTATCAACATGGGTAGTACTTGTTAGAGCCTGTCCGCCATCAATCCACATAAAGCGTCCTTGCTCAATCATTCCCAGTATCACCGGCAAAATGGTCTTGTCATTTGGCCCCCACACCATTCGCGGACGCACGCTTATTGTACGAAAGTCAGGAGAATTTGCCGCCAGAACCGCAGCTTCGGCATGGGCTTTGGTGCGTGAATAGGGATATGGCGAAGCCAAGGCCAAAGCCATGGTCTCGTCAATATTACGCAAATGCTGGCCGTAAAAAACCGAAGCTTCCGTACCAATATGGATAAAAGTTTTAACCCCGGCCACTTTGGCAGCATTTAGCAATTGCGTGGTGCCATCCACATTTGCCGACCAGTATTCAGACCATTTGCCCCATTCTTCAACCTTGGCTGCTGAGTGGATAATAACATCAACGCCCGCCAGATGTTCCGGGCTTACCTCTCCGAGTTGGCAGCGCACAGCACTGCCCCCCAAATCCTCTATGATCCTGTCAGAGGTTTTAGAGCGCGACATTGCTGTAACCTGATGGGTTTTGGCAAAATAAGCCGCAACAGCCCCCCCGATAAACCCCGATGCGCCGGTAACAAAAATTTTCATAACGGGTTCCTGATAGCAAAGCTCACAATTACAAGCTGATAACGGCTTGATTTGCACCCAAAACAAACAATAAAGCAAGTCTGATGCTTTTTATATGGCAATGCCTGCTCGATTGTGCATGTTTCAGGTTCAAAACAAGGGTGAAAAAATGAATATATCCAAAGGGATTTGGCTGATCATAATTACAGTATTACTGGTTTCTGGCTGCAAAAAAGGCGCAGAGGCACCCAAGACAGTAATAAAAAAAGCGAGTGATTCTTATGTTCTAGACAGACCGCTTGGCAGTTTTTCTGATTTTATTATCGTAAAAACCGAAATGGGAGATGTCGCACCACAGATAATCGGGCTTGATGAAATTGTTGCAGATTTGGGTCAGTATGATGTGATTATTGCAGCAGAAGCCCATAATCACGCAACAAATCATTATGTTCAATCAAAACTGTTTTCCAAATTACAGGCAAAATTCGACAATATGACACTGTCAATGGAGCAGTTTGAACGGGATAAACAAGAAATTATTGATCAATATCTTGCTGCGAAAATTGGCGAGGAGACTTTGGTATTTGAGGCAAAAGCCTGGCCCCATTACCGTGCATCATATCGGCCATTGGTAGAATTTGCCAAAGCCAGTTCAATACCGGTAATTGCAGCAGAGATTCCGGCTAATCTGGTGTCATGCATTAGTGAAAAGGGGCCGGAATTTCTTGTTTCCCTGCCTGAAGAGTCTCGCAAATGGGTGGCAGAAGACCTTGACCTTTCTGCCGGAGCTTATCGGGACAAATTTTATGCGTTCATGGAGGCCGCCACCGGTCACGGGTTTCCCAAAAATCTTGGTGAACAGGAACTGCAACAAAAAAAGCAAAACCGCTATGCGGCGCAGGTCAGCCGTGATGACACCATGGCCGAGAGCATTGTCCGGCACATGGCAGATTATCCTGAACGCAAAATTTTCCACATTACTGGCAGTTTTCATTCGGCAGGATTATTGGGCACTCCGGAGCGCATAATATCCCGTCGCCCTGATCTAAAAATAGCCAATATTCATCCGGTGCTGGTTTCAGACCCAGACAATCCATCATTCTCAGCAGAGGACTTAAAACAGGGACAATATCTGTTATTATTGTATCCGGTTCCCAAACGCTTTGTGCAGATGAAAAACATTAATTCCTTTATTAAGCGCACACAGGACAAGCTGGACGAAAACACTTGTGCTTATTAGCTCAAAGCCTGTTTTAGACTAAACAGCAAAGCGACAGGACACAAAAACATCTAGGATAATGAACTTGATATTCTGAACATATAATATTCCAACCCAAACGCTCACACCATTGTGACGAACATGACAGGAACCCGTCCTCAAGTAGCGAAGCGGTAGGATATTTACCCGTCCTCAAGTAGCCGCTAGGCGATAGGACATTTACCCGTCCTCAAGTAGCGAAGCGGTAGGACATATACCCGCGCTCAAGTAGCGAGGCTTGCCGTCGCGGTAGCGCAGTAAAGAGTCCTCAAGTAGCCGCTAGGCGGTAGGACGTTAAAAGAGCCTCCCACTTTTACTAAAAATGCAAATCTCTTATCTGTCGCATTTTTGGGCGCAAAACCCGCGCTCAAGTAGCGAAGCGGTAGCGCACAAAAGAGCTTCCCACTTTTGCTAAAAATGCAAATCTTTGTTTTATCGCATTTTTGGCCGCAAAACCGCTTCCCACTTTTGCTAAAAATGCTCTCTAAAAAAACAATTTGCTTAGCTTAAGGTTCTGTCCCTGATAATGGCTGCCACCATTGCCATAAAGCGCAGATGGTTCCCCCTGCATTGGTTCAAACACCAATCGGGCAATGTTCTGGCCGTCTCCGAGCAGAAACGGCACATCACGGCCGCGAACCTCCAATACACCTTTGGCCGGGGCAGAACCGTTACCAAAGCCCGGATCAAAGAACCCGGCATAATGCACCCTGAACTCGCCAATATCTGTTGCTATCGGTGCCATTTCTGCGGCCATATGCGGTGGGATAAGGATGTTTTCCTTGGAGGCCAGAATGTAAAACTCTCCGGGATCAAGGATTAAATGCCCGTTTCTTGTAAACAGCGGCTCCCAGAAATCTTCTTTTGGATGCTTGCCAATAGCTGACAGGTCAAGCACGCTGCAATGGCGCTTGGCTCGATATCCGGCCAGACCGGATCGGGGCAGGGAAATCGATACGGTTTGCGTGCGCTGTTGGCTTGTTTCTTCCCTGTTATCGCCCACAGCCCGCAACCGCAATTGCGCCAGCCTGTCTCCTTTGCGTGCCAGTATTGAAAAAGTGCGCGGACATATCTCAATCCATAGCGGGCCGCTATATCCTGCAGGAACCGTGTCAAAACTGACACTTTGGTCACAAATAACCCTCGTAAAAACATCAATCCTGCCAGTGGAGCTTTTCGGATTGGCCCGCCCTGCAATGTCTGCAGGAAGCTGCAAACCCTCAAGCAGGGGCACCAGATAAATACACCCGGTTTCAAGAACGGCCCCGGCGGTTAAGTCTATTTTATGCATAACCAGAGGTTTGTTCAGCAATTCGGATACTTTTGCGCGCAGACCGGGTAAAAAACTGGCCCGAATCCGATAGGCACAGTCACCAAGACGCAAATCCAGCGAAGCAGGCTGTATCTGATCCTGATCCAACGGGGTTTCATGCAAAATATGATTGTTGTTGAGTAGATTGCGGATCGCCATATCAGGCAGAATGCCGGGAGCTTGGGTCATGGGCTTTGGACTCTCATTAAACCAGAAAAAGCTGTGGCGATTCTATTACTGCTGACAAGATATCCCTTTTGGCCCGGTGGAAAATTTGTGCTGATCCGGCAGTGTAAACGGTTTTTGATGCTTGCGCGAAAGACAATCTTCGCCTATAGACCGCGCTCGAATTTGAATGTGCCCAATGAATGGGCGTGGGGGCTTGTGCAAAATCCTTGTGCAAAGCCCTCAGACAAGAATAGAATTTTGAAAAGGCTTGAAGCAAATGGCTGATATTTGTCTGAATGTGGAAGTGCGCGAAAACACCGGAACCGGCGGCGCGCGTGCGGCTCGCAGGGCCGGATTGGTACCAGGCATTTTATATGGTGGTGGTCTGGATAATGTAGCGATTAGCCTAAAGGCCAACGAAGTGTACAAGGCGATCATGTCCGGGGACTTTATCAATAATACAATTACCATTGAGCACAAAGGCGAGAAGCAATTAGTCATCACCCGCGATGTGCAGTTTCATCCGGTAAATGATCAGGCTATGCACGTTGATATGTACCGGGTTGATGCCGATCAGATTATTGAGATCGATGTATCTGTTAACTTCATCAATCATGAACAGTCTCCGGGCCTTAAAAAAGGCGGAGCTCTTAATGTTGTGCGTCATGAAATTGCTCTGATGTGCCCTGCCGGTGATATACCTTCATCCATTGAGGTTGATCTTACCGGTTATGAAATTGGTGATTCGGCACACATCTCCAAAATTGAACTGCCCAAAAATGTTACCCCGGCCATTACTGACAGAGACTTTACCATCGCTACAGTTACCGGCTCACGGGCTGCGGTGGTTGAAGCGGAGGAAGCTGCCGAAGAAGCTGCTGCTGCCGAAGCGGCTGCTGCCGAGGCTGCTGCTGCCGAGGAAGCTGCCGAAGACTAACGCGCCCAACTCTCTGGCATCGGTGGTTTTATATTCGGGGCTCTGTTGGCTTACTGAAGTGCAAGGAAGCTGTCATGTATTTGTTGGTTGGCCTTGGAAACCCGGATGCTAAATACGCCGGTAATCGCCACAATGTAGGATATATGGTTCTTGATGCCATAGCAGAAACCTTTGGACAGCGAAGCTGGGCTGCACGGTTTTCTGGAGCCTGTGCAGAAATATTCATTGATACCGATCAGGGCCGGGCCAAGGTTTTGCTGTTAAAGCCTGCGACCTATTATAATGAAAGCGGACGGGCAGTTCGGGCGGCGATGGATTTTTACAAGCTAAGAACTAATCAGATTTGCGTCTTTCATGACGAACTGGCACTGGCTCCTGGCAAATTTCGCATCAAATATGGTGGCGGTTCTGCCGGAAATAATGGCATTAAATCAGTGGCATCCACTTTGGGGCCGGATTTCTGGCGCGCACGCATTGGCATTGGCCATCCCGGCGATAAAACCAGGGTCACCAGCTATGTGCTAAAAGATTTTGCAAAATCAGAACAAGGCTGGTTGCGCGAGCTTACCGGGGCCATAACTCATGCCTTACCGCTATTGATTGCAGATAAAACAGATGCGTTTCAGACCAAAGTTACGCATTTGGCTCCGGCACCAGATAATGAAAGACAGAATAATGGGATTTAAGTGTGGTATTGTCGGATTACCCAATGTGGGCAAATCAACCTTGTTTAATGCTCTGACGCAAACGGCAAATGCCCAGGCCGCCAATTATCCGTTTTGCACCATTGAACCTAATGTGGGCGAGGTAGCAGTACCAGAGGCAAGACTGTTTGAACTGGCCAGATTATCTGGCTCCAAGGAAATCATTCCAGCCAGGATGAATTTTGTCGATATTGCCGGTCTGGTCGAAGGCGCCTCCAAGGGTGAAGGTTTGGGCAATCAGTTTCTGGCAACTATCCGCGAAGTAGATGCCATAGTTTATGTGCTTCGCTGTTTTAAGGATGATGACATCACCCATGTCACAGGCGAGATAGATCCCTTGGCCGATTTGGCAGTGGTGGAAACCGAGCTGATGCTGGCAGATATGGCCAGTCTGGAAAAACGCAGAGCTGCTCACGAGAAAAAAGCCAGATCCGGCGATAAGGAGGCCAAAGCTGCAATTGTAT
>JALSYJ010000257.1 GCA_027071965.1 Robiginitomaculum sp.
GGACGCTGGATATAAATTCATGCAGTTTTGAAGGCGGCAGAGCCAATTGCCGCTCATCTCCCTCTCCGGTAAGGCTTTCAGCAAACGCCTGTTCCCACATAGGAGACAAGGTAAGTATTGGAAAAACGCCATCTGCCGTTTGTGCTGCATGGCATAATTGCCGGGCAAGCCGGGAACGCACATGCTCGGTAATCGCCCCGGGATTTGTGGTTGATGAGGATGCCTCGGCCACCCCTTCTAAAATCGTGGGAAGATCACGAATTGATACACGCTCTTTAAGCAGATTTTGCAATATGTGCTGAATGCTTGAACGGCTGATCTGGCTTGGACAAATATCATCAAGAAGTTTTCTAACTTCTTTGGGCAGGCCTTCAAGTAGTTGATCGGTTTGCGAGAACGACAATAATTCTGGCATGTTGGAGCGTAAAATCTCGGTTAAATGGGTGGCCAGAACAGTTGCCGGGTCGACCACGGTTAATCCACGAAATACTGCTTCTTCGCGCAAATCATCTTCGATCCAGGTGGCAGGCAGGCCAAATGTAGGTTCTTTTACATGGGTGCCGGGCAGGTCTACCTGTTGTCCGGTTGGATCCATAACCAGCAAATGGCCCAGTTTTAAGACACCGCTTCCAGCATCCATTTCCTTGACCCGGATTGTATAGGCGTCTGCGTCTAGTTGTAAATTATCCAGTATCCGGACGGCCGGAGTAACAAAACCCATTTCCTGAGCCATTTGTTTGCGTAAGGCTTTAATCTGGTCTGTTAGTTTTCTTCCGTCCATCTCATTGATCAGGGCCAGTAATTCATATCCAAGTTCAATTTTCAGCTCATCAATATGCAGGCTTTCTGAAATTGGAGCCTCGGTTTGCGACTCTTGGGCTTCCTTATCGGTTATCACCTCTTTGGCAGTGACTTTTTCCTGCTGGGTTTTCTGATAAACCAGCCAGGCAGCTCCGCCAGAAGCAAAAGCCATCAACGCAAAGGGAATAAACGGCATTCCGGGAACCAGCGCAGCAATACTGCTAATACCGCCAACCAGCACCAGACCTTGTGGATATCCGGATAATTGTCCCACCAGGGCCTGATCGGTTGCTCCTGCAACCCCGGCCTTTGACACCAGCAGACCGGCAGCAATTGAAATAACAAGAGCCGGAATTTGACTGACCAGACCATCACCGATAGTCAGCATGGTGTAATTGGTAGCGGCATCGGAAAAAGCCATGCCCTGCTGACCGACACCAATAATCATGCCGCCGATAATGTTGATTGCTGTAATGAGCAATCCGGCCATGGCATCGCCACGGACAAATTTTGATGCACCGTCCATAGCGCCAAAGAAGTTAGACTCTGCCTCAAGATCAGAGCGCTTTTGACGGGCCTCATCTTCATTAAGCAGGCCAGCGGATAAATCTGCATCAATGGCCATTTGCTTGCCAGGCATGGCATCTAATGAAAAGCGTGCTGCAACTTCTGCGATTCTTCCTGAGCCTTTGGTAATAACAATGAAGTTTACGATCACCAAAATGATAAAGACAATGATTCCAATAACATAATTGCCCTGGGTAATCAGTGCTCCAAAGGCCTTGATGATTTCACCAGCAGCGCCAACTCCTTGCGCACCATCAGAAAGGATCAATCTGGTTGAAGCCAGATTAAGACCTAGCCGCAACATGGTGGCAATCAATAATACGGTAGGAAATGCGCTAAACTCCAAGGGTTTTTTAATAAACAGCGCCGTCATCAGAACCAGTACCGAGAACGAAATGGACACCGCCAACGCAATATCCAGCAACCATTTTGGCATTGGCAGGATCAGCATCATCAAAATGGCAATAATGCCAATTGCAAAGGCTACATCACCACGCGCAAACGACCGCCAGGACAGGCCGACACCTGTACCATCTGTTTTTGCTGCTGCCGGTGGAGTGGTTTCTGCCATTCTTGCTTAAGCCTCAGGCCGCGCCGGCATGGCGATTATCGCCGGGCATGGGCACTTCAACCCCATTTTGGGCATATAGCTTTAGTTTGTTGCGCAAGGTGCGTATTGAAATACCCAGAATATTGGCGGCATGGGTTCGGTTGCCCAGACAATGTTCCAATGTGTCGAGTATCAAACCCTGCTCCACGCTGGCGACCGTTTGTCCCACATGGGGCATTGCTGCCTGTAATGAGGCTTGAGCTGCCGTATCAGAAAGCCCGGAGCCTAGAGTTGAGCCGGAATTATCGGTAAATTTTGATCCGTCGGGGGCTCGCAATGCTTCGGCATCTATGACATCGCCAGTGGCAAGCAATACCGCCCGGTGCATAGCATTTTCCAACTCACGCACGTTTCCAGGCCATTCGCGGTTCAAAATACAATGCCGTGCAGCTTCTGAAAGCGGCAGCGGTTGCAGTCCATTGGAGGCAGAGTATTTGGTAATGAAATGCTCGGCCAGCGGCACTATATCAGCAGGTCGTTCACGCAAAGGCGGTAGTTTCAGATTGACTACATTCAAGCGAAACATCAAGTCCTCGCGAAAATCACCATTTTGAACAGCCTTGACCAGATCCCGGTTTGAAGTGGCTAGAATACGAATATCAACCTTGACCGGCTTTGCGCCGCCAACACGGTCTATTTCACGCTCTTGAATGGCACGTAATAATTTTGCCTGCAGGCGGCTGTCCATTTCAGAAATTTCGTCGAGCAATAAGGTGCCGCCACTGGCTTCTTCAAATTTACCGATCCGGCGGGCCACGGCCCCGGTAAAGGCCCCTTTTTCATGACCAAACAATTCTGATTCCAGCAAATTATCCGGAATTGCCGCACAATTCACCGAGATAAACGGCTTTGCCGAGCGTTTGGATTTTTGATGCACATGACGGGCCATCACCTCCTTGCCGGATCCTGATTCGCCGGTAATTAAAACCGAAGCATTTGAAGGAGCTACCTGTTCAGCAAAAGCAACCACAGTGCGCATTGCAGGATCACGAGCCATCATGGTTTGGTCATCATCAGCAACCGCAGCTAAAACGGCTGCGATCAATTCGGCATCAGGAGGCAAGGGTATGTATTCCCGTGCACCTGCACGAATGGACGATGCAGCCTCATCAGGAGTTGCACTGATTCCACAGGCTACAACCGGGATATGAATACGCTCTGACTTTAGATCCTTGCACAATTTGGCAATATCAACCGCCACTTCGACCAGTAGCAAATCCGCGCCCTGACCACCTCGCAAGGCCTGCAATGCGGCGGCGGCGGTGTCTACCTGGGCCACCTTGGCACCGTTATCCATGGCAATTTTGGTGGCTTCAGTTAACTGGCCGCTCAAACTTCCTGCTATTAGTACTCTCATGATACGTTCCTGTTTCTAAATTCGGGTTTAGCTACGGTCATCTGCTTTAATAATTTCCGTCATAGTTACGCCAAGTCGCTCATCAACTACCACTACCTCACCCCGTGCCACCAGCCGGCGATTGACCAGAATATCAATGGCTTCGCCAACCTTGCGATCAAGCTCCAACACGGAACCAGGTGTAAGTTTCAATAACTCATTGACGTTCAACTGAGTTTTTCCAAGCACCGCCGAAATGTTCACGGGTACATCAAATACCGGCTCAAGATCGGACGCGACCTTGGTTTCTTCACCCTCAATAGCAGCCGGTGGAGCTGCCTGGGCAGCAGCATCTGACTCCGAAGGCGGTTCCGGGATCGCAGAATCTTCGGCATCCGGTGCAAGTTCTTCCAAATTCAAACTTTTTTCTTCGTCAGACATTGCTGATTTCCTTATCCACTTGTTGGTTGTTTGCTGGCGTCATATTGGTTGTGTCGGCAAACCAGTTTGAAACATCCTGTTCAATGCGTGCTTCCAACTCATCAGGGTCGATTTGCACAGCCCCTTCGCTCCAGCAAATGCGAACTGCTCCACTGCGTGCCTGTTCATCAGTTTCGACCCGTATCCTGCCCCCAAAAGAGGCCGTTTCGCTTAAACTGTCCAACTCGCTCTGCAATTGTTCAGCCACTCTTTGGCTTACTGTAATTATGATTTTTGGTGTGCCTTTGAACTCTGACAGGGTTTTTTGTACCAGCCATCGAACCTGATCAATCTCATAATGATCCAGCGCCGCGCCAGCTATCTTTTTGCCAATAGCAAGGGCCAACGACACGGCCTGTTGCTGGACATTATTGCAGTTGTCCTGAACTGATTTGAGTAATAAAGAAGCCTGTTCGGCTACGGCCTTTACCGCCTGTTCAGTTGCTTTTTCAACTAATACCAGCTCGTCTTTTTTTCCCTGTTCATAAGCTGCGGCCACTCGAGCTTCAATCTCGGAAGCATCCAGCCTCTCCTGCCAGCTACCCTTGCACAGCACATTGCCCCCGGCATCAAACACGGTATCAAAATCAAACTTTTTTACGGGTGCGCCTGCCATTTTAATAAATCAACTCATCATCTGATCCACCATCGGACAGAAGAATTTCGCCCTTGGCTGCCAAGTCCTTGGCCGTGTTCACCATTTCTTGTTGTGCCCCTTCCACATCCTTCAGCCGAACCGGCCCCATGGATTCCATATCCTCACGCAATATTTTTGCAGCCCGTTCTGACATGTTGGAAAAAAACAAGTCCCGCAGGGCTTCGGAAGCACCCTTCATCGCCAGCCCCAGTTTTTCCTTATCCACAGCCCGCATCAATGTTTGCACTCCGCCCGGATCCAGTTTTTGCAGGTCTTCAAACACAAACATTAACGAACGAATGCGCTCAGAGGCATCACGGTTTTGTTCCTCAAGCGAAGCCAGAAACCGGTTTTCAGTCTGGCGATCAAAATTATTAAAAATGTCGGCCATGACTTCATGGCTGTCTCGCTTGTTTGTGCGGGCGAGATTTGACATGAATTCCCGGCGCAAGGTGGATTCAATTTCTGCCAGTATGTCCCGCTGCACTGGCTCCATTCGCAACATGCGCATCACCACTTCTAAGGCAAAATCCTCAGGCAAGGCGCTTAAAACCTGTGCTGCGTGATCGGCCTTTACCTTGGAAAGCACCACCGCCACTGTTTGCGGGTATTCGTTTTTCAGATAATTGGCCAATACTGCTTCGTTAACATTGCCCAGCTTGTCCCAGATTGTGCGTCCTGCCGGGCCACGTATTTCCTCCATTACGCTTTCTACCTTGTCATCAGGCAAAAACGAATTGAGCAGGCGCTGGGTTGCATCAAAGGAGCCCATCAGCGAGCCGGTAGATGACATCTGCCCGACAAAATCCACAATAAGTCTTTCTACTGCCGATGCGGTTACCGAGCCCAGATTGGACATAGCCTGGGAAACTTCCTTGATTTCCTCATCGTCCATCATCTCCCAGAGCTTGTGATTTTCTTCACCCAGGGCAAGCAGGATAATTGCGGCCTTTTCTGCGCCCATTAACTTGGTGATGTCATCAACGACCGCTTTTTTTGCTGCTCGTGCCATAGTTATGCCTCGTGCAGCCAATTACGAAGAATGGAGACGGATTCTTCGGGGTGACTATCAACAATTCCTGCCACCTGCTTGATAGATGAGGCTTTTACCTGACCGTCAATTTTACTGATATCAAAGCCCTGTTCTTCAACATCAAGCGCTCCATCAGGTGAAGGCAAAGCCACTTGACCATTGGCGCCGCCGGAACTTCCGGGCAATTGCGGCATGACACTGGCTCCGGGATCACCAGCAACTGCCAGAGCTGGGTTTCCACCAATTACAGCACCAGAGCCGCCACCTGCAATCAATGCGCTGATCAAGGGGCGTCCTAAGAAGAAAATCATTACCACCGAGACCAGACCAAGTATAAAAAGCTCAATTATCCGCATAATATCATTCTTGTTAAAACCTGGTTTTGCAACTGCTTCATCAGCGCTAAGTGGCTCCGGTTTTGAAAACTTTAGATTGGTAACTTGCAGTATATCGCCTCGACTGGCATCAAACCCCACCGCAGATTTTACCAGCGCTTCAATCTGGGCCATTTCTTCGGAAGAACGTGCCGTCCATGTGGAATTCCCATCGGCATCCATAGTGGTAATGCCATCGACATTTACCGCAATCGACAGCCGCTTAATGGTGCCCACCTGATAAACCTTGGTGGTTTCAGTTTTAGACACACCATAGTTCAGGATTTCTTTTTCCGTTGAGGCCACATTTGATGAAGCTGGATTGTCCCCGGAGGTCCCTGTTGTTCCTGGCATATTCTCACCCACAGTAACCGAACCATTATTGCTTGCGTCTTGTTCATTACTGTTTTGTATTGAAGTATCTGAGGAGATTACCACCTGTCCATCAGGATCATAAATGGTTGAGCGTTCGGTAACACGGTTCTGATCCATTTCAGCATTTAGCTGTACGGTTACTCCGCCGGGGCCGACAATTGTACTTAAAACCCGCTCAATTTTAAGCCGCAGGCTATCTTCCACTCCGGCCCGGTGCTGAATTGGATCTGCCGACTGTCCGTCATCATCATTACCGCCAGCCAGCACTCGCCCGGTATCATCAACAACAGTGACTCCGGAAGTCATCAATCCTGGAACAGCAGAGGCAACCAGATGCCTGATGGCATTGGTCTGGCGAAAGCCTATTGAATTTGCCCCAAGCTTGATAGTGACCGAGGCTTTTGCCTGTTCAACATTGGTTTGAAATAATTGCCGCTCGGGCAGAACCAGTAAAACCCTGGCAGCCTCCACCCCCTTAATGGTGGAAATAGTACGTTCCAGCTCCCCCTGCAAAGCGCGTAATTTGCTGATATTCTGGCTAAATGAGGTTTGCCCCATGGAGGCAGCCTGATCAAAAATATCATATCCTATGCTTGCCGAGGTCGGTAAATTGTCCGCAGCCAAAGTCATTTTGGTGGTTTGGATTTTATCGCGCTCGACAAAAATCGCAGTGCCACCATTTCGCAACTCATAGGCTACATTCATTTGATCCAGCCTGCTGGTGATCTCGCCGGCTTCTTTTAAGCTAAGCTCGGTGTACAATAGAGATTTTTGTGCCTTTCCCATCCCGCTGGCCATCAAAATAAGGGCAATGGTAACTCCAGCAGTGATACCCAGTATTGCGGCCAACCGTAACGGGCCTAATCTGGCAAGACTTTGAAAAAAACTATCCAATGTAATTCCCTACAATCTAATCAGTCGGAACAATCGACCCACTAGGCAGGTTTTTCCCACTTCATCGTAAACGAGTGCTTAATAAACCTGCGCCAGATGCCTGAATTTGCAGGAAAAAGTAGCATTAACGTAAACGAGCAGGTTTGCATTAACCATTTTGTAAGAAACAAAATTGGCGTCGGCGTATTTTTTACAATAAAATCAGCCGATTAGAACCAAATGGGCTGGCAATATCCCTTTGTTTGCTTTTTGAAAGGTCATAGCCCTTCACTGCCAGATAATTGCAATACTGAATCTGTTCCATGTCACGGGTAATGAAGCGCAAATGCTCCAGCCCAACCGGCAGCACCCGATAAACATCAAACCCCATCCCGTCCAGGAATTGATAAGAGTCTTCAATTTTTTCGCCAGTTTCAGCCCAGGCAAAAGAGTATTCGAACAAAACTGCGCAATTATCGCTTTCGCTGAGTATGCGTCTGCCGCCGCGCATAACACCTGCTTCATGGCCTTCGGTATCTATTTTCAAAAATACGCTACTGATATTATGATCAGAACCGTCCAGAACAGTATCAAGATTGCTCAAGGGTACGGTAATTTTTTGCATTGCTGCCTGAAAGCGGCTGGTCATCAGGCGCCGTGGTGACAGGGATGAGGTCTCATGATGAGTGGGGTGTACATAAAAAGACACTTCACCTGATGGGCTTTCATCCAGTGCAATTTGATGCAAGTGGGCATTGGCACCCATATTCAGGCGCGATTGCAATTTGGGCATAATTTGCTGATTGGGTTCAAATGCATGCAGATGCAGATCAGGACTGTGCGCCAGCGCCCGTTCGCAAAAAATTCCGCAATTGGCTCCGACGTCCAAAAAAAGCGATGGCTCTTGATCTAAAAAATGATCCACGCACAGATATTCGCCATTGGTATCGGGATCGCCATTGCCAAACCCGTTGGCATAATGCCATTCGCGTTCCTGCTCCCGTCTGGCAAAAAAATCAGTAATATCCATAATATGCATCCCGTGGTTGGGTTCAGGACTAAAATCCTGCACAACAGTGCATGGATAAAATGAATATTTGTCAAACGACGCAATCCGGATCATAATTTAATATAACCCGGATCGCTGTTGCTTTTAAGTCTGGGGGATTTGCCCGGTTTATCGGTATTCCTGCACTCGTGTAGCCCGCAGGCCAGCAAGACCATAACGATCAATGGATTGTTGCCAGCCCAAAAACTCCTCGACTGTTAAACAATATTTGGCGCAAGCCTCTTCCAAAGTCAGTAACCCGCCACGTACAGCAGCTACCACTTCGGCCTTGCGCCGTATCACCCAGCGCCTTGTGCTGGGTTTTGGAAGATCAGCCAAAGTCAGCGGGCTGCCATCTGGGCCCAACACCATTGTTTCTCGTTCTTTATGTCCGGTTGCCATATCACCTATTTCCAGTTGTTGTTTTTATTATTGGGCAATTGCCCCTTGGAACTCCAACAATAGCTCCAAGGTTTGAACATCCGACAAAGGAAGCTGGTAAAATTACCCGGTATAATTTCAATGCAATTTTAAGAAATTGCCGCCCATTGCGTTTAAGAAATGAGCGGATTTCCTATCCTCTTAACTAGCGTTTGATCCTGATCAGCTCATCGAGCATTTCATCTGCGGTCGTAATAATTTTTGACGAAGCAGAATAAGCGCGCTGAACCGAGATCATATCGGCAAACTCTTCAGCCAGATCCACATTCGAGCCTTCCAGGGCCTGACTGGAAATATTGCCGGATAATTTGCCGGCCTCGCGCAAAGAAAGAGCGCCAGACTGATTTGTCTCCTTGTATGCTCCGCCATCGGCAGCGATCAGGCCATTGGCATTGGCAAAGGTTGCTATTGGCAGCTTGTATATCTGGCGGGTCACGCCATTGGTAAAGTTGGCCAGCACAAAACCATCACGGTCAATATTTACCCCGACCAGATTGCCAAAGGATGAGCCATCTACTGCTACCGAGTTAAATCCGGAAGCTGCATCAAACTGGGTAAGGCCACCAACTCCATTAGTGCCATCAATGTCCAGGGTAAGGGTCTGCGCCGCAATTCCGGCACCGGCATCCCAGCGAACTTCACCTGCAGCAGGGGTTCCTGAATCCGAGGCCAGTATTTCAAGAGATGCCGGTATGG
>JALSYJ010000258.1 GCA_027071965.1 Robiginitomaculum sp.
AGAGATAGCCTGAGCCATCGGTGAGTGGGTAACGCATATGCCAAAGGCTGCCCATCTCTTCTTCTGAGATGACCTCTAAATCAGACACGGCGGTATGGAGGACGGGATCCCAGTTGACCAAGCGTTTGCCTCGGTAAATCAAGCCTTCTTCATAGAGTTGAACAAACACTTCTTTCACCGCATTGGAGAGACCTTCATCCATGGTGAAGCGTTCACGGCTCCAGTCAAGCGAGCAGCCCATGCGTCGTAGCTGTTGAGTAATGGTGCCACCAGATTCTTCTTTCCATTCCCAGATCTTTTCAATGAATTTTTCTCGTCCTAAATCATGTCGAGTTAATCCTTGAGCGGCCAATTGGCGTTCTACTACCATTTGGGTGGCAATCCCTGCATGGTCTGTACCTGGTTGCCAAAGGGTTTGGTTGCCTTTCATGCGATGGTAGCGAATCAAGGTATCCATAATGGTGTCTTGAAAGGCGTGTCCCATGTGGAGGCTGCCCGTTACATTTGGTGGGGGAATGGCGATGCTATAAGGACTTTTAGGCGCATCTTCTTGGGGTTTGAAGTAGCCTTTGTTTTCCCAAGTTTGGTACCACTTGGTTTCGATGGTTTTCGGGTCGAAATGCTTTTCCATAATGTTTGTGTCGTCTGCTTAAATAAAATAATCCGATTATTATAGCAGAGCAAAGAAAAACCCGCTTGTGCGGGTTTGGTTTAAAAGAAAGTCAATTGTAGAAATTAGGCGAGCAGCTGGAGGACTCGGCTTTTATCGACATTGCTTTGGGCTTGCAATGCCACATTGGCTTGCTCAAGCAGTTGCTGTCGGCTCTGTTCAGCAAAGGCTCTTGCGAAGTCGGTATCGTTAATTTGACTACGAGAGGCAAGGGTGTTGAGGTTTTGGGTGGCGAGATTATCAATCGCACTGGTGAGCCCATTTTGTTGCGCACCAAACTGGCCACGCGCTTGACTGAATTGATCTATCGTTTGACTCAAAGTTTGTAACGCATTCGCCGCATTGGCTGGGTTGGAAATATCTAATCCTGAAATCCCCAGTCCTGATGAGGTGAAGTCGGGCAAATTAAGAGTGCTGTTCCCTTCCCCTAAGTGAATGTTTAAACTAGTGTTTTGATTATCTAATAGGTTGATGCCATTATAGTTGGTGGTTTGTGCGATTTGATCAATGCTTTTTAAGGTTGTTTGAAATTCGGTGTTCAAAGCTTGGCGATCAGCAGCATTTAAAGTGCCGTTTTGAGACTGAATGGCTAATTCATTGAGGCGTTGAAGGTGGGCATTGATGCCTTCGCTTGCTCCATCCGCAATTTGAATGGCATTGACACCTTGGAGTGCGTTTTGAGTAGCGGCATCTTGCTGGTTCACTTGGGTGGAGAGGGCGGTCACTACTGCTTGTCCTGCGGGGTCATCGGCAGTTTGGTTAATGCGTTGCCCAGAGGCTAAACTCTGTGAAACAGGTGAAAGTCCACTGTTATAATTTGGACTGATTGGGGGGAAGGTTTCAATAGCCATGATGCACCTCCTGGAGTCAATAAGGCGTTGTTTCAACTTGAGAGCTTTGCATGAGTGGGGCACGAGAGAAAAAAGAGATAAAATTTTTCGAATCGAGGCGGAAAACGCAGGGAATAGCTAGCTATTTCCAAGTTTTTTCAACGAAGAGTCGGGAAATTTTAGCCTTTTTTATCCGTGAATCCATCTCGTGCAAAGCTCTCAACTTATATCTTACGCCTCAATTTTCAAAAATGCAAAAGGGAGAGAGAATAGTGAGTTGTTGTGGAGGCGGATGTGGGATAGGTGTGCGTCAATTTCATGTGCCTGAAGGGCCGCCTGTGACGGAGATGCCCGTGACCTCGTTGGAGGCAAAGTATCTATTCGAGTTGTATGGCTCTCAGTTAGAGGCGGGAGAGATTATCCGTATTTGGATGCCGAATGGTGAGACTAAAACGGTTGAGTTAGAAGCAAAATATTCGGTTGAGGTTTTTCCTGCTGGCCCAGAAGTGAAAGGTGGAAAGGTTTCTCTGCCTTGGCAGTTGATCGCGATTGATTCAGGTATTGAATATGAGGAGTTGATGGATTGGTATCATCATCCGCTTTATCGACCAGAGCGTCCGCCTGTCGTTTTACAGTTTAAACACCCAGTGGTGGCTAAACCTAGTTTAAAAATGCGTTGGCTTGCTTTTCTTTATAAGATGAGGAATTTAGGGTAATAAAGAGAGCTTTGCACGAGTTGGTTGCTCGGATAAAAAACCCCGCACAGTGGCCAAGCCGTTCACTTAAGTGGTGGAAAATACAACCGACCCCAGTGGTCGGTTTTTTATACGCCTAGATTCTTTGTGTTCTTAGCTCAAAAATGTAC
>JALSYJ010000259.1 GCA_027071965.1 Robiginitomaculum sp.
ACATCAGCACTACGAGTTAATGCTTTTTCTATCGCACGCTTCTTGAATGTTTCACTGTATTTCTTACCCATTTCTGTTGTCTCCTGTCTAATTCAATTTAGGTGACAACTACCCTGACACATAGGGGGCGCGTCTTGTTCAATTGAGAACGTGAGGCGTTCGGCAGCAGGTTTGGCTTTGCCTGCAATCTTTTGCATGAGGCGGCCAAGATGGGGCTCTTCCATCAGATCAAGACGACCGGAGCGATCCTTGGCTGGGTATCCAGCATCATTGATGGTGTGGCAGATAAAGGCGCGGAATGACTTGCCATCGGGGCTTGTCATCTCGGTCATGGTGATGACCTGATCAACAATACCCGGCAGCTCTAATGCGGTTTTGCTGCCTTCAATTTGCGGCTGGAAGAAACGGCGATTAAAGTCGTCGATCTTTTCGTCCAAGATGCCGACAAACCAGATATTCTTGCCGCGTGTGTGTTGGAGATGCGTAAGCCACGCGATCATTTCCTGACCATGTAGGCCGTAAGCACCACGCGTATCGGGCTTTCCTGTTTTATCTGAAAATGCCTGCGGCTGGCCCTTGCACCAGTTGAAACACAATCGTCCAGCAACAGTGATACTATCGATGAAGATCGTGTCGTATTTATCCAGCGCTCCTGCATCACCGTATTTGGCGGTGACAGCATCATAATGGGCTTGGCTGTAAGGCTGCTCATCACGTAAGGCAGGGTTTGGGCCACCGATAAAGGCTGCAATATCACGGCAGTCCTGCCATGTGCGCGGACGAATGGTGTCGCCTTGCCAACCTTCGATAGCCAGATCACCAGCCTCGAGATCAAAGAACAGCGTCTTTTCAGCGGGAAGCGTCCAAAGCAATGATGTTTTGCCGATACCGCTTTTACCGAAGATGCATCCTTTAATGCCTTTGGTCTCTTTCAAGCGTTCATCGGCTGAGATGATAGGAAGGCTCATTGTGCACCTCCTTTACGGGAGAGTGCATCCACAATGTTTTCAGCGCCTAAAGCACCTTTGGCACGCGCTTCGGTATAAAGCTCACGGATGGCAGACAGGCGCTTGTAAATGGCGCTTTGCTCTTTATCCAAAGCCTGCGCGGCAAAGGCCAGATCATCCAGCGTTGCCTCATGGATTGGTTTGGTTGTGTCTTCTTCTATGGCACCAAGCGCCGGAATTTGAATAAATGCCGGAACATATTTGGCGTAAAGACTGTCTTTAATCAGCTTTTGTAACGATGGTTTAAACATGAAACCTCCTTGGTATCAACGGTTAAAAAATGCTCTTTGGTCATGTCGGCTCTAGCTGCCGGGTTCTGACGCCGCCCAAAGAGCAAAGCGGTCGCGGTATTTCCTGATTCAGGTCTTGTATTTCCGCGAGAACCCGGCATGTTTTTTGCCTTCAAGGAGTTACTTACCGAGAGGGCTCAAAAACTGTCGGCGGCTCAGTGCAGATATTCCGCAAAGCCACGCTCTTTCAGCGATCCGCGTAGTTCGGACAGCGTCCCGTAGAGCGTGGTGCGTGGGGTTTTGGTTTTGCGTGAGATTTCACTGATGCTGAGCGTTCGCAGATCAACCAGCAGCAACACCAGATGCGGCGGCATCTGCTGAACGGCCTGTTCAAGATCAATTTGAAGGTCGCGGCTGGTCAGGTCTTCGGTTGCAGGATCAGGCAAAGCGTTGTCTTCGCCGTCCTTATCCTCAAGCCAAGCGTCGAGTGAAAAATCACTAATGCCTGACCCACGCTTTTGGGCGCGGGCTGCTTCAATCAGGCTGGCGCATTTGTGATTGAGGATGCGGTCAATAAAGGTCGACCATTTTGCTTTTTCAGGATCATAAGCCTGCTTGCGGGATAGATAGTCCAGCATCAGCTCTTGCTCGAGGTCCTCGACCTCTACGCCATGAATGGCGGAGTGCCGCATCAAGCTGCGTGCGTGATAACGGACTTGGTTTACGACATAAGTATGGATTCCTTTATAGTTATTTTGGCTCTTCATAGTTTTCGCCTTTCTATTTTGTTTTTGCGAACCCAAACCGCTTGGGGACGCTTCAACCTGAATGGCGAAAACTCACTGGAGACCTGGTGAGACGGGCTACTTAAAGCGCTGCAAAAACAAAAAAAGCCCCGGCATGCAGGGCTTTGGTGGGTGCGAATTTTTTTGAAAAAAATTTCAGAGTGTTCGGTGAAATTTCACCGAAGCGGGATTAGGCAAATCCAAAATGCTTTAATTGCTCATCCCAAATATCGGGAAATGGGGTTTGCATATCTTGCAGGCTTAACTGGCGCGGCTGCGTACCATCCAAGATGGCTTTTTTAATCTGGGGGGCGAGTTGATTTAGGCGCAGTATCCGCGACATATAAGAGGAATTGATTTTGCGCTGGCGCGACATGTCATCGATGGATTTATAGCGCCCTGTATCGATCAGGTTCTGCCAGTAATAGGCTTTGGCCAAGGCTCTAACGAGCGTCTCGTCGGGTTTCGAAGCTTCTTGCGGTGCAGTCATATGAGCACCTTCAGGAAGTAAAATCAGTTTTTTGCCGCCGTAGCGTTTGATTTTTATCGGTACCCGAACCGAGATCACATTGCCTTCCATCATTTTTATGCGTGCATCCATGCTTGCTCCTCCAATTGTTTGGTTGAAATTCCTTGGAGGCGCTTTTCTTGTTCGTTCAATTCTCGTGCAAGGCTGAGCATGCCATCTGCCCGGATACGGACATCGACATATTCATAATTGACGATGACTTTCTCAATCATCAGCTCAAGAATACGTTGCTGCTCTGCCGGAAAAAGCTCCTTCCAGATCGGTACAATATTGCCAAGCGCGTCCCGAACTTCCGTTTCAGTGACGCTTTCATCCTCTTTGTGTGCCTCGCGCCATGTCTCAACGATCATTTCAGGTGAGGCAAAAACGGCTTGTAGTTGCGTCAGGATCAAAGCTTCCATCTCACTGGCACTGACATTACGAACTTTACAATCAGGGTTGATGCCTTTGCGATAGTGCTCGCAGGTGTAATAGCGATAAAGTCTGCCACCTTTTTTACGGGTATGGCTTGGCACCAAAGAGCATTCACATTCACCGCATTTCAAAAGCCCCATCAAAATGGCCTTGGTTTTCTTGCGTGTGATTGCGCCTCGGTTGATTGTGTTTTCTTTCATGATGGCGCGGACTTTATTCCACGTCTCCATGTCAATGATGGCTGGATGACGGCCCTCGTAGATTTGGTCCTTATGTTTGATTTTTCCGATATAGATGGGGTTTTGCAAAATCTTATAGAGGCCGCCTTTATCCAGTGCCTTGCCACCAATAACCCGTCCGTTCTTGGTTGTACGCTTCTTGCTTAACACTCCCATGCGCGGCAACATTTTCGCCATTTCCGTTGGTGACTTGGTCATCAAAAACAAATCGAATATTTTGCGAATACCCTCAGCCTCATCAGGCTCGATCACAAGCTCGCGGTTTTTGACCACATAGCCCATGGGCGTGACACCGCCCATCCACATGCCTTTGCGTTTGGAGGCGGCCAATTTATCGCGGATGCGTTCGCCAATGACTTCACGCTCAAACTGGGCGAAGCTGAGTAGGATGTTTAGCGTCAATCGGCCCATCGATGTGGTGGTATTAAATTGCTGGGTAACAGAAACAAAGGATACTTTGTGCTCATCAAACAGATCAATCAGTTTGGCAAAATCAGCCAAGGAACGTGACAAACGGTCAACCTTGTACACAACGACCGTATCAATCAGGCCGCTTTTGATATCGTCCATCAGACGCTTTAAGGCCGGGCGATCCATATTGCCGCCTGTAAAGCCGCCATCATCATATTCATCAGGAAGCTGGAACCAGCCCTCATGCTTTTGTGAGTCTATATAGGATTCACAAGCCTCGCGCTGTGCATCAAGGCTGTTGAACTCCATGTCCAAGCCTTCCTCGGTAGATTTGCGCGTATAAATAGCACAGCGTTTTTTGGGATTAGTATTGCTCAATGTTTGCCTCCTTGTGCTTTGTTGTTTAATCCGAAGAAGGCAGGTCCTGACCAGCTGCTGCCCGTTATGGCCAGCGCAACTTTCGACAGGCTTTTGTATAAACAGCCTGCATATTCATAACCTTCTTCTAAAATGGTGACCTGATATTCGATGCCCTTATATTCCCGAACCAATTTGGTGCCGGGGATAGGCCGCTGATATTGTGTCTTGCGCTTCGATTTAGCTTTCTTGCCTGAGCCAAATAAATCATTGGCTTGCTGTTCAATGCGGTTCTCGATCTGGGGATCAACGCCGTAAGCAAGCTCTTGCAGGCGATAAGCTAACCTGCGGACAATGTGGCTTTTATTGCCACTAGGTGGTTCGCTCTCATACACATCCCACCATAATGCTTTTAGGTCTGATAGCGGCATGTTTGGGAGTGCCGCCACACGCGCCAGAAGTGTTTTATCCATCTGTTTCTCCTTGGTTTTTTGGTCCTTCGTCATGGGCATGAACGCTTGGAAAAACGTGTAAGTCCAATGAATTAGATGGATGTGTAGCTTCTTTCTGATGGTTCAGACGTATTTTGCGGCGCAGGATGCCAAGTGCCAGCAAACGCGCCACTTCGGTGCGGCGATCTCGCTCATTTATAAGGTTTGGGGAAAGTGAAGACATGGGCGTTCCTCCTTGAGAATTATTGCGTTGTTCAAGGAGTTACTTACTGAAATGACTTGAAAACTGTCGATTCAGTCAATGCTGTGCACCCGCATCAAATTAGGCTTGTGAAAATCATAAACCTAATTTATATTAGGTTGTTAATTAAAATATAGTTGAAGTTTGAAAATGCCAATTTTGCTCAAAGACATATGGCCAGTTGAAAATTTGGCCGACTATAAAATTCACTTTGCGAGATACAACCAGCACTCGCAGCCCCTAGAGGTATGGGTAAGAAGCAAAAAAGAATGGCAAGGCTGGCAGGAATATTGGCCGGGTCGCAATGATTTTAACAGGCCGCTTATTTTCTCACTCATGCAATTTCACTACGAAACCGACATCTGGCTGTTCGGTGGTGTGTTCAGAGTATTGGAGAGACATGCAGATCGCTATGAGGTTGAGCTTACTGATTTAGGTAAAGAATTTATTGGGCGTCTGAAAATCCGATCATCTTATCGCAACCGCACGACTAGAACCTATATGGAGCCACATTACCATGAGTTTGAAGTGCAAGAGATTTTGCGTGAGCCATATTCCGGTAGAGCATTCTGCGGATACGATGAAATAGACCTATCATTTGAGGAACTTGAGGTCTTGATCAAGAATGACAGGCCAGATTGGAAAACCGCCCTTGAAAGCGTCAAAGGTATTTACCTGATTACCGATACTCATACTGGAAAGCGTTACATAGGCTCTGCCTATGGCGATCAAGGTATATGGTCACGATGGAAATGTTACATTGAAACGGGTCATGGGGGGAATAAAGGCATTCACGATCTGATAAATAAGGCAGAGCTTGATTACTGCCGTTCTCATTTCCGTTTTGCGTTACTTGAGCAGCGGCTGAGCAAGACCCCGGATGAGAAAATATTGGAAAGAGAAGTCTTCTGGAAACGTATTTTGCTTACCAGAGGCGAGCAAGGGCTTAACCATAACTGAGTGTAAGATGAATAGATTAACACAAGCGCAGCAGAGTTTATTACAGGCCGTTGAGCGCCTGAAACGTGCCATGAGGATGTCGCCCACGGTACAAGAGCTTGCTGTGGAATTGGGTGTGAAAGCGCCCAGTGTGTTTGAAGGGCTCAAGCGGCTGGAAGATAAAGGCTATATTCGCAGGCAAGCGCGAAAAGCGCGTTCCATCGAAATCCTCCACGCACAAACACCGGATAAA
The DNA here is from genome assembly GCA_027071965.1 of Robiginitomaculum sp. Taxonomy (GTDB): domain Bacteria; phylum Pseudomonadota; class Alphaproteobacteria; order Caulobacterales; family Maricaulaceae; genus Robiginitomaculum_B. The sequence goes on from JALSYJ010000259.1 coordinate 5,858, forward strand.
ACCAATCTGACAGCTGTTCCTGTTTTAGGAATGGTTGCAGCTGGCCAACCGATTCTCGCTCTTGAGAATCAGATTGGGCAGGTCATGGTGCCGGATAATGTTTTGCGCGGGAAATGCTTCGCGCTCAAAGTGCAAGGCGACAGTATGATCAACGCTGATATTTTCGAGGGGGATTACGTGGTTGTGCGCCAGCAACCTATTGCTGAGAGTGGCGATATCGTTGTGGCTATGGTCGGCGAAGAGGCCACTGTAAAGCGGCTGTATATTGGAGGGGAGCATATTGAGCTGTGCCCTGAAAATCAAAAACTTAAACCCATCATCATAGGACAAGAAGATGAACTTAAAATAATTGGGAAGGTCTTGCACGTTTGCTCGGGTGTAGACTCCGAGGCCGACCCTGTAACGACGAAACAGGAGATTGGCGATGTCGAGATATAATCCAAAGGTATTCACAAATGTAGACAGCTTGGGCGAATTGGATGCCCGGCTTCTCATTAAATTGTTTAAAAAGTTCCCAGACTTTTTTAGCGCGCATAATATCAACCTTGAAAATGGGGCCCTAAATTTTGAAGAGGTAACAAAAGCATTTATCAGCCCTAAAGAAAGTGTTCAGGATTCCGATGAAACTAACGATTTAATGGAAGCACTGCAGCTGATAACAGAAATGTCTAGTCAGGATGCGATGGATTCTCTTTTGCTCGCAGCTAAGAATCAAAATATTACGATTGATTACCAGCCAGACAGTTCACCTGCTGATATTGCACTTTATTGTTTTCTTAACCAAGAAGACCTTTTTCATACCGAGTATGCCAAGGCTTTGGTTAAAAACTATAGAGGCTTTAGCTTTTTCTGGGGAGATCAAGGGCAAAAGCGAGATTTTCCAGACGTGACAGAAGAAGTCATCACTGCTCTGCAGTCTGAACTCGATGAGTGGTTTGCCAGCAATAATCGTCTTAGAAATTGTCGGGTTTATATGTTTCCGCAAGGTCATCGGGTTAGCATCGTAATCAAGTATGGGAAACCACTAAAGCGAGAGTTGAAGATGAAAGATGGCGAAACGGAGAGCATTTTTTATAACCCTCAATGCCATGATCTACTCATTTATAACTGCAACACCGACGACATCAGTGTGAGAACTGATGGAAAAAAAGGCCAGCTGCCAGAATATCTACGCTGTATCGGGAAACACATCTTCGGAAGTGAATCTTATTTTGATGAAAAGAAAATCTTCTCACTTGATAAATTACGCGAAATTCAAACTGCAGCTCATAACTTTGCTTCTGTAGATGGGATTGAAGACGTCAAGCTTGTGGAACTGCAATATGATTGGGGTGGTGAAATTGAGATTAGGAAATCTGGAAACCTTTTAGGTACACTAATAAGGAAAAATGGGCTTGAGAGCACAAGTAAAGCAAATATCATTTACGCTAAGTTTAGTGTCCGTTTTGAAGGCAGCAATACGCCGCGTAAGGTTGGTATTCGTTCAGGAAATCAAGCCACATTTGGTCGAGATGAAGACAGTTTAATTATTGAAGATTGGATTACCGACCAGCAACTGGTAAAACCGAGAATCCTAAAACCGGAGGCAGCGTCATATGTGGAAAAAGCTCTTGAACCTGCCACGGCATGAACATAACTACGCTTTCTTGCTAAAGCATTTTGGATGTGCGGATACTGTCCGCTCGTGGTTCGATAGCACCAGTAATTTTGATACCCAGTTTAATTGTGATCGTCCGGGCGATGGTTATTGCAGCCGAAGGATATGCAAACTGCCAAGTGGTAAATTGCTGGCGGTCTGTAATGATAACGAGGCGGGTTGTGCTGATCTCCCGGTGACGAAAAGCGATATTCGCCTACATAGCTTAAATCTCTCAAAGATTGCTGGGGTGATTGCTGAGCTTACCAAAGATGCTTTCATCTACGCCGATGTGCAAGCAATAGGTGAGACAATAAGCTGCATCCGAATCGGCCATTATATGCCTCGTGGTACTATTCGGTATCCTGTGTTTTTAGGTGTTGCTATTTATGATGGTGACACCGATTCTGTGATTAGCTACCTCCTTAGCCGTGATAAACCCGCAATCATGCTTTTACCTTCGATTGAGGATGTGCCGCAGGCAAAGATTAACGCCATCAAAAGCAAAGGATCAGCGTTGCTTGGGCTGCAAATCATGCAGGGGGACGGTCTTATTGACTCTGAGAAAGTAACCGAAGCGTTAAAGGAATTTTTTGAAGCACACAAAGATCCTGACCCAAAGGTCAAATGCAAGCAGTTCAATGCACCATCCGGAGCTACTTGGGAGAAGTTTATTTTTGAATGGCAGGAAGAACAGCTTCTAAACGATGAGCGTACACAAAAGGCTCATAAAAGAGAGGTTATCATTATCACCTGTGGTGATGAAAGTCAGCGCTATGAACCAGCAGATCTTCAAATGCTGAACCAGAAAACGAAAGAGCCTACCTTACAATGGACTCTGCTTAGAAGTTTCATTCAAAATAACGGCATCATTGGATGGGGAGATCAGGCTGCTGCAGATAATGTCAAAACTCAAAAAAAGGAACTAATCAAGAAGCTTAAAAAGGCCTGCTGGCAGACCGATGATCCTATACCTTATGTTAAGGGGGAAGGATATAAGTGTCGTTTTATTTGCAGAGTTCCAGAAAACACGTTGTAAATGACAGGCATAGACTGGTGCAAACTGGCGGGTTGCCAAACCCTTGATTTCCCATGACTAAAAGCTCCGTACTTCGCTTTTCCAAGTACGGTGTTTTTCAGGAAAGGGGCATATATAGGAGAAAAATTAGAGAAAAACGGGGTGTTTTTATAGAGAGGAAGTCAATTGGAATTAACGGAAAAGCCCGCAAATGCTGGGACTTTGAGGCTATACCATTCATAACATATGAAAGTTTGTTTGTAGTCAATGGCGGAGACTGAGGGATTCGAACCCTCGATAGAGCTATAAACCCTATACACCCTTAGCAGGGGCGCGCCTTCAGCCACTCGGCCAAGTCTCCATACCATAAGCCACAAATACAAAAGTGAATATAATTATATATCACGGCATGTAAACCAAAAAATAACATGGCATTAAAAAATTAACCAAGTTTATCTTTAAGTATCTTATTTACAGCAGCGGGGTTAGCTCTACCTTGAGACTTTTTCATAACCTGTCCAACAAAAAGCCAAATAATTTATCTTTTCCATTTTTATATTTTTCTACATTTTCAGGGTTCTCATCAATAATCTGTTTTTTTAAATTTTTTATAGCTTTAGATTTAAATGATGTAGATCCAAATTCCTTTTCTTTAGTTGATAAGAATTATGCTTTACTGTCATTGGTTTTTGCTTTGTTAAATTCTCTGATCTGGGTACCTG
>JALSYJ010000260.1 GCA_027071965.1 Robiginitomaculum sp.
AATTTTTATAACAAGGGGAACTCTAAATGGCTACCATACAATTGAAAAAAACTGATACAATGTCCGTAAAGACAGTAAAGCCGCGCGTATCGGTATTCCTGGACACCAATAGCATAAAATGGCTACCGTGGGTGATCGAGGGAACCTGGTTCAAATTACTTAATGTAGACATGAAAACCGGAGGCTATTCCATGATCCTGAAGGTGGATCCTGATAATGAAGCTCCGGTACACGGGCATGTGGGCGCAGTTGAAGGGCTCATTCTAGAGGGCGAATTTGGTTATGATGATGATCGCGGCCCCGGAATGCACTATGTCTGGGAGCCGGCAGGAGCCATTCACCAGCCAGATAGCCCAAGCGGGTTTACCATGTTTGCAGTTATGCACGGGCCACTGCTGGGATATAATGACGATGGTTCTATTGCTGCGGTGGTTGATGGTAAAATGATGTATCAGATGGCCCGTGATGGCGGTCAGGCCGATCATATAAGTGTTGATTTTCCTGATATTGACTAAGACCAGAACCCGGGGGCTAGGCATAATTTTATGAGCACCGATTTAAGTCATGTAACAGGCGTCAAACACCACCCCTTATACGAGGGAACTATTGGTGATGCCCTGCAACGAGCTGCCCGCCTCTGGCCTGATGCCGAGGCGCTGGTATCATGTCACCAGAATACGCGGCTTAGCTTCGCGGAAATACTTGAACAGGCCGAGAGTCTTGCTCTTGGCCTGTTAGCTCAGGGACTAAAGACAGGAGACCGGGTTGGCATCTGGGCTCCTAATTGCACTGAGTGGACAATAACCCAATATGCAACTGCTTTAGCTGGCATGATTTTGGTAAACATCAATCCGGACTATCAAAGCCGGGAGTTGGAATATGCATTAAACAAGGTCGGCTGCAAAGCTCTGGTCATGGTGCCCAAGTCAAAGCATATTGATTATCTGGACATGGTAAACACCCTAAGCTGTGAGCAAAAACTCCCTGATCTTTCGGTAAAAGTACTGATCTCACCAGACCATGAAACCGGCTATCATCGCTTTGATGACTTATTGCAGGAAGGCCGGGCTGCCGATCCTGCTGGATTGCAACATATCCAATCAAAACTTAGTGCTAATGATCCGATCAATATTCAGTTTACCAGCGGGACCACCGGCTCGCCTAAAGGTGCGACCCTCACCCACAGAAACATTCTTAACAATGCCTATTTTGTAGGGGCCGCACAGAATCTGTCCCCCGATGACAGGCTGTGTATTCCCGTACCACTATATCATTGTTTTGGTATGGTTATGGGCAGTCTGGCCTGTTGCATGCACGGCACCACTGCGATTTATGCTTCCAACAGGTTTGACCCGGGTCTGGTATTGCAAACTTTGCAAAATGAAAAATGCACCGCTGTTTATGGTGTACCCACCATGTTCATTGCCATGCTTGACCACCCGGATTTCAAAAAATTCGACTTATCTTCTTTACGAACCGGAACCATGGCGGGTTCTCCGTGCCCGATAGAAGTCATGAAGCGGGTCATTAACGACATGAATATGGACGAAGTTACCATTGCCTATGGCATGACGGAAACATCTCCGGTCAGCTTCCAGACCGCCAAAACTGATCCTCTGGACAAGCGTGTATCCTCGGTTGGACGCATTCATCCGCATGTGGAAGTAAAAATAATTGATGAAAGCGGAGCAACCACCAAACGCGGCATAAAGGGCGAATTATGCACCCGTGGATATTCGCTCATGCAGGGTTATTGGAACGATACTGAAAAAACCGACCTTTGCATTGATGATGAGGGCTGGATGCATACAGGGGATCTGGCGGTTATTGATGATGATGGTTATTGCGATATTGTTGGCCGGGTAAAGGACATGCTTATTCGTGGTGGCGAAAACATTTTCCCCCGTGAAATAGAGGATTTTTTGTTTACCCATCCTGATATTGCCGAAGCCCAAGTTTTTGGTGTGCCTTGCGAAAAATATGGCGAAGAAGTATGTGCGTGGATACGTTTAACCCCAAGCAGCACCCTGTCAAAAACAGAAATAAAGGACTTCTGTGCCGGCAAGATAGCCCATTTCAAAATCCCCAAACATGTCCGCCTTGTCAGTGAATTTCCGATGACGGTCACCGGGAAAGTCAAAAAAAACACCATGCGTGAGCAAATGACAAGGGAGCTAGAGAAAAGCGCCTCCTCTTGACGGGAGCTCTGGTTTACAGCACCATTCATCGTATCAGGGCTTAAATCAGGTGAAACATTTGTCTACTTTACAGCTTCAAAACGAGGATTCTCCGTCCCCTCATCTCTTTGGTGAGATTGCCGAGTGCTATGATTATCCTTCGCTGGAAAACACCCTGTTAAGATCAATGGCACAGGATCTGGGCGCAGACACCAGTGTCTTGATGCATTTTCAAAAAGATGATGATGGATACCGCGTTGGTCATAATCTGGCACAAGGAGTTGCCAATAAGGTGCACTCGCAATACATCAACAAATATCACCGCACCGACCCGGTAATTGTAAACCGGGCATCGCAGCAACCAGTTAAAACCAAACTTGATGCCATAACGGATGTCTATCGTCTGTCAGACGTTTGCGACCAGAAAAAGTTCTTAGAATCAGGATATTATAACAATTTCCTAAAACCCGGCGGCATTCGTCATGTTCTGGCTCTGGCAATTAGGCCACAGGTTCAGCACAATGATTTAATGGTGGTAGTCGGGTTTCACCGTACTATTGGTTCCCATGATTTTGGCACAAATGCCTTGCGCAAAGCCGTAAGTGTTGCTCCGGTTATTGGTTCCACCATAGCTCGCTTGACCTTTAAGGAAAGTCTTTCGCGCTTTCAATTGCTTAGCGAAAACCTGCAGGCAATTCTAAAGGACACTGGATATATTATCCTTGATGAAGCCCTGCAAATTCAGGAAATGAGCCACAAGGTAACTTCGGAAGTTTTTGGCGATCTGCCGTTTTTAATGCAGCATATTTCCAAAGGCATTCGCACAATGATCAGTAACGGCACCCAGCATATGGAGTTTAGCTATCATCTTCATGGCGAAGACCGCTCTTTGCTCAATGAGAATATCAATTTTGATATTCAGCGAAGCAAATCCAGCCATGGTCAGTCACGTTTCACTGTTCGCCTTGGCTTTACCCATGCCGATATGGCCATAGCCAGATGCGCCGAGCAATTTGGTTGGACATTGCGTGAAAGTGAAATTGTAATTGCTCTTTCCAAGGGGCTGAGCAATTCGGAAATATCAGACAATCTGTCCATCAGCATAAGAACAGTAGAAAACCATTTGCGTTCCATCTATGTCAAAGCTGATGTCACAAGCCGCACCCAGCTATTGCGCCAGCTCTTAATCCATACCCCGCCATCACATAAGGCTTAATCGGGAATTGAGGGTATAATTGCAACGAAAACCGATACCTTGCCAATATGCATCGCAACACCAAATTGGATCGCAAATTACGACGAGACATGACCAATGCCAAAAACTGTCTTGGTACCGTTTGTGCGCTCGCAGACTGGACGTTCATGAGTTTCGCCGCCAAGGCCAACCAAGAACTATATTGCTGACTTTGTTTGCGAGAATGCAAAGTTGATAGTTGAACTAGATGGCGGACAACACGATGAACAAGCCGCAGAAGATAATCAACGCACCGCTGTTTTGGAACATTTTGGCTATCAAGTTATTAGCTTCTTGAATAATGAAATTTTTAAGGACATGGACGGGGTTCAAACCCCGTCTGGCACAGCATCATCACACTTTACTTAATTTTGTTCTCAAATCCTTTATTGCTTCATGTTCGGTGTTTTCCAAAGGATTCTCTCTGTGGTGTGCATTAAGAAAAACCGGAACACTAAAGGTAAGCTTTGATATTTTTTGGCTATCGTTTACACTTCCTTCAGATTCGTTTCCCCCCGCATTGGCTTTTACTTTGTTGCCTAATACTGAAATCTCAAACCCAGCACTTACTGTATCGTTTCCTTTTGATGTTGAAATTTCTCTTGTTGTTACTGCAATCTCAAAATCAATGCTAGATTGTTCTAAAATCGTTTTTCCGTTTAGAGAACCTGGAGCAATTGAAATAACATCTCTGGTCAGCATTTTAGCTTCGGCGATACCCAGCGTAATTTCCCCTAAGCTCTGCTTTACAAAATCACTAAGTCGCATAATTACCTCTCCCCCTCTGCCAAATATATCTCGCCGCCTTGTTCGCGGAATTTGTGTTTCATTTCTTCCATGCCCCGCTCCATGTCGGCTTTTTCATTGTCGGACAGGCCATCGGCATAATCGCGCACATCTTGAGTTATTTTCATCGAGCAAAACTTTGGCCCGCACATGGAGCAAAAATGTGAAGTTTTGTGTGCTTCTTTGGGCAAGGTCTGGTCGTGATAACTTTGCGCGGTTTCTGGATCCAGTGACAAATTAAACTGATCCTGCCAGCGAAACTCGAACCGGGCGCGGCTAACAGCATCATCGCGCAATTGCGCTGCCGGATGCCCCTTGGCCAGATCGGCAGCATGGGCGGCCAGCTTATAGGTTACTACGCCTACTTTTACGTCATCGCGATCGGGCAGACCAAGATGTTCTTTGGGCGTAACATAACAAAGCAAGGCCGTGCCGTACCAGCCGATTTGCGCCGCACCAATGGCAGACGTGATATGGTCATATCCCGGTGCAATATCGGTGGTTAGTGGCCCAAGGGTGTAAAACGGTGCTTCGCCGCAGACTTCGAGTTGCTTGGTCATGTTTTCACGAATTTTGTGCATTGGTACATGGCCCGGGCCTTCGATCATCACCTGACAACCATGATCCCATGCCACATGGGTCAACTCGCCCAAGGTTTCTAATTCGGCAAATTGCGCCCGATCATTAGCATCAGCAATAGAACCGGGACGAAGCCCGTCACCCAACGAAAAACTCACATCGTATTTGCGGGCTATTTCGCAAATATCAACAAAATGCTCATATAAAAAGCTCTCTTTATGGTGATGCAGGCACCATTTGGCCATGATCGAACCGCCGCGTGAGACAATGCCGGTTACCCGCTCGGCGGTCAGGTGAATATAGGCCAGCCGCACCCCGGCATGAATGGTAAAATAATCAACGCCCTGTTCGGCCTGTTCAATCAAAGTATCGCGAAAAACTTCCCATGTCAGGTCTTCGGCCACACCGCCAACTTTTTCCAAAGCCTGATAAATCGGAACCGTACCAATTGGCACTGGTGAATTGCGTAAAATCCATTCGCGGGTATTGTGGATATTACGCCCCGTGGATAAATCCATCACCGTGTCGGCGCCCCAACGGATCGACCAAACCATTTTTTCCACTTCTTCTTCAACCGAAGAGCCCAAAGCAGAATTTCCGATATTGGCATTGATTTTAGTTAAAAAATTACGGCCAATAATCATCGGCTCTAATTCCGCATGATTGATATTTGCTGGGATGATCGCCCTGCCCCTAGCTATTTCATCACGGACAAATTCAGGGCTAATATGGGGCGGGATTTGCGCGCCAAAACTCATGCCCTGGTCAATGCTTTTTTGCGCATTTTCTACCATCGCCCGGCGGCCAAGGTTTTCACGCTCGGCAACAAAATACATCTCATTAGTGATAATTCCGGCTCTGGCGAACTCCAATTGCGTACAAGGCTGATCGCCTTTGCTGCGTAAAGGTTGATAGGTCTTTGGAAAAGCCCGTGCCAGATATTTGCCCCGGGCTCCGCCATTATCCAAAGCAGTAACCTCGCGCCCTCGATAGGCTTCAAGCCCGCGATCACCATACCAGTCAAGCCGATGGCGGGCTAACCCTGCATCAACATCGATGTTTTGCATAGCATCAGTATATGGCCCCGAAGTGTCATAAACTCGCACCGGCGGTTCATTGGCAGTTTCGTGTAAACTTATCTCTCGATGCGGCACCTTTAGCGCCGGTGCCATTGCTGGCGAGGTATATATACGCTTTGAGGCCGGCAACGGGCCGGTTGAAACAGTTTGCGGTGTAAACTCTGATGATTTTGGTGGCTTGTTCATAATGGTTCCTATCCCTTCGTCGGCATTACCCGAACAGGTTCAACGGGTGTATTCTCAGCCGCAGGCAATAGAAGGCGAATCGCCACGGCACCCCTGGAAGTTCTGATTGTAAAGTATTGGCTACAAATTGGACAGACGAGCCTGACATACTTTGGCATTCACAAAACAAGAGGTTTGCAGAAAGTCTTTTTGCTGCTGCGATAGTTCTGCATCCACCAATACCAGTTCCACAGACTCCAATCGGTGATTTTGCATAGGGGCTTCTGCGTTTTTATGAAGATCATTTACAAGCGTTTTCGTCATATGCACGACTTTTACCTGTTCACGTTCAATTATGCGCCACAAAATCTGATTGTTCATGGCAGTATGTTCAGCATCACAAACCACCACATCAGAGCCAGTTGCAAGAGACGCAACCATATTGAGCCAGTTTAATTGCTGATTTGTGTCTGCCACAAAAATATGGGCGCCAGCTCCAATATCCACCCATAACAGCCAATTCATCATCTCGGCCAATAGCCAGTTACCGCCACTGATTTTTATAAATTCAGGGCTGTCTTCTGTGTGCAAAAATGCGAGATCCTGTGCGAAGTTTACATATCTGTATGGAAAACCACCGCCTTTGCCCAAAGTATTAAATCTGCTCCATGGGAAAATATTGCTCAAAGCCTGCACATCAATACGCGAACCTGCGCATGGTACCGGCACAATAACCAGGTCATCTTTAACCTCAGACGACAGTTCTTTAAGAAAATCCCCGTGGTCAACCCATGCTCCACCACGCCTGTAACCATCACAGGTGATGATGACTTTGGGCGAAAACTCCGCCCAAAGACTATCCCGCCTCCTGTTATTGATGGCCCATGGTGGCTCAATAATACATACCAGCCCCATCCAACTGGCCCCTAAAAATGCTGCTATTTTTTGTGGTGTATCTGGTAGATGAAGAACGATCCTGTCACCCGCCTCCAGGCCCAATTCATGAAAGGCCGAAGCAAATCGACCAGACATTTCCTTTAATCTTGCCCGCGACCAGATTGTTTTGGGGCCGTCCTCTGCCCACGCAATTAAACTGTCATCATTTAACGGGCCAAAGGTGAAGATGTTTTCTGCAACGCTAATCCTGGCATTTGCAAAAACCTGTTCGGCGCGGGGGGATTGTATAGTATTGTTTTGGCAAATATCGCCCTGATCCCCCTTGATTTCACAAGCCAGCCAAACACCCTGCCACCAGGCGGCGGTGTGCTCTTCTATCCACTCTTGCAGCTTTTCATGCCAACCATCTTCGCCAACCCTAAGACCGGTCAGGGTTTGAACCAGCAGATTAAAACGCGAACTGAACAAACTGTGATCAGGAATTTGCAATCCCATTTGCATTATCCTTATCGATTCCAATACAGGCCCATCAGTGTTCATAAAACAGCCTATCTGGCAATTCGTTTTGCCAGTACCTGTTAATTTTTTTCAAAACCAATCATGTGCGCTGTAATGTTACATTGTTTTGAGCGTCTATATCTCAGTACAGTATTTTAATTCCACAAGTGACGTATCTGGAAAAAAGCTTTGGGGCCGATCAGTCCGCCCCGGCAACAACGGAGAGGGCACGATGAACAAACAATATGAGCATGTTTACGAAAAAAGCCTGTGGGCAGATATTTACGCCTTGGGCATGAGTCTGGGACTGTTTTTGGCCATAACCTTTAGCTTGTGCGTTGGCTTTGGCCTGGTATTCCCAAATTCCACAATGTACCAAAGCTGGTTACCACTTTTGCCGTGGGTTAACTGGATGGATATACCCAGCTTCTTTCTAGGTTTAATTGAAACTTTCGCCTATGGCTGGTATATAGCTTTGGTGTTTGTGCCAACTTTCAACTTCTTCCAAAACAGGAGATTGAAATGACCGACCAAAGTCAAATTCTGCAAAAGTCAGCTCGCCGCTCGTTTTTTGCACCCATGATCCTGCATAATGTACTGAAGAAGTTCCTTGTTAAAGGCGGCCTGATCATGTTGCTGCCTGATGGCAAGAAGCTCTGCATAGGTACAGACAGGCCGACTGTGACCGCAAGAATACATGATTGGAAAACGGTCTGGCAAATACTGCTAAATCCTGATTTGCGCATTGGCGAGGCTTATATGGATGGTCGCCTGACCTTTTCCAAAGGCGACGTCTATGATTTTCTGGATTTATGCTTACGCAATCTTGATCGTGGCAAGGGGTTGTGGGTTCGCAAGGTGCAACAAGGTATGCGAATGTTGTGCCGCCGTTTAATGATGCACAACCCGATTGCAAAATCCCAAAAAAATGTCGCGCACCATTATGATTTATCCGATAGGCTTTATGAGCTGTTTTTGGATGCTGACCGGCAGTATTCTTGCGCATATTACCCATCTGCAAGCGATACCTTAGAGACCGCACAGGCTGCAAAAAAACAACATATTGCTGAAAAACTGCTGCTAGAACCGGGGCAGAGTGTCCTTGATATTGGTTGTGGCTGGGGTGGTCTTGACAGGTTTTTAGCTGAAACAAGTGACGTAGAAGTAACCGGTATCACCTTATCCGAAGAACAGCTTGGATATGCAAAAAAACAGATCCAGAAAAAGGACATGGCCGACAAGGTGAGGGTTTTCCTAAAGGATTACAGGCAAGAGAGCGGTCAATTTGACCGCGTTGTCTCAGTGGGTATGTTCGAGCATCTTGGTGCCGGATATTACAAGCCCTATTTTGATAAAATCAAAAAACTGCTCAAGGATGACGGAGTTGCGCTGGTTCATACCATAGGATGCGCAAACCCACCCAGCGCCCCTCACCCGTGGATAGCCAAATATATTTTTCCCGGCGGATATATTCCCTCTCTTTCAGAAATAATGCCAGCAATTGAGCAAAGCGGGCTTATTGTAACCGATGTGGAGGTGTTGCGTTTACATTATGCAATGACATTACGGGACTGGCGCGAGCGCTTTATGCAGAATCAAGAGGAGATCAGGGAAATCTATGACGACCGTTTTTGCCGCATGTGGGAGTTTTATCTCGCAGCCTGTGAAGCGGGTTTCAGGCACTCCGGACTGGTAGTATTTCAAATTCAATTGGCCAACAAGCTTGACACGGTTCCGCTTACCCGAGACTATCTTTATAATAAAAACACAGGCTAAGGGGTTGATGACGTTATGAGTTCATT
>JALSYJ010000261.1 GCA_027071965.1 Robiginitomaculum sp.
CTCATGACTGACAACAACACTCATGTCGACATTTGTGGAAAACTCAATGCTAAATTAGAAAATTATTCCACAAAAGCTAAATAAAGCATATATTGTGGCAAAAATATCTCTTATCTGGCCATTTTCAAAACTATTCAGGTCGTAGTTTCAAGAAATGGCCTGAATATTTCTGCTTCCACGGCCAGGCGCACCAATATAAAGACCACAAATGCAATCAATGTGGTCGCACCGAATTTACGAAGAATATTAGGTTTTTGCGGTGCGCCGGGATCTGTTCCATCAGACTGTGTTTTATCTTCCCACTGACTGCGAATTCCAAAGGGCAGGGTCAGAAACAAGACCAGCCACCAAAGTACGAAAAAAACAGCAATGCTTGTGGCCAGTCCCATGTTAATCTCCTGTTGGTTTTTGCATCAATTCCACCAAAACTCCGCCAGAGTTTTCCGGATGAATAAATATCACTGGAACACCATGCGCACCTATCCTTGGCTCCCCGTTACCCAATACCTTGGCCCCCCGGTTTATCATTTCATCGCGGGTTTGAAGAATATCGTCAACCTCAAAGCAAATATGGTGTTGTCCTCCAGAAGGGTGCCGTTGCAAAAATTTTTCAATCGGTGAGTTTTCCCCCAATGGGGCAATCAATTCCAACTGCCCGTTTGGAAGATTGATAAATTTAACCCTGACCCCCTGCTCAGGCAGATCAAAAGCATCACCGGCATCAATGGCCCCGTAAATACTGGCCCAGTTTTCGGCAGCCTGCTCCACGTCCTTGGTTGCTATTCCAATATGATTTATACGCCCAATCATCCTTATTTTCCATCTTCGGTGAGAATTACAATTTCAATATGTGGTGTTTTGCCCCAAATAGTACGGGCCAAGCGCTTTATTTTCCGATAAATTTCAGTTTCAGCTCCCTGCAGGTCTCGTTTTTTTTCTTTTGTCAAATTTGACCATACATCAAATACCTTGTCTTCAATTTCATTTAATGCACGATCAAAACCATCACCATAAGGATCCGGCAAACCCGATATTCTGGCCTCTGGCAGTGCTGATATGTTAAAGCCTTCGTCCACACAAAAGCAAACCAGCAACATTCCGCCAGAGCTCAAATATTTGCGTTCGCGAACCACCCCTTCTCCTTCGCGAAAAACAGTTGATCCATCACGAAAAAGCCGGGCGGCATAGACCTCATCAACCAGTTTGACGCCAGATTCAGACAGCATTAGCATGTCACCGTTCTTAGGAACAAACCCGTGCGGCACCTGCAGCTCTTTGGCCAATTTCCCATGTTCGATTAAATGTCGGCGCTCGCCATGTACAGGTATGGCAATTCGTGGCCTTATCCAGGAATACATTTGTCGCAATTCGTCTCGACACGGGTGGCCTGAAACATGAATGTGGTGGTCTTTTTCAGTGATAATTTCAACCCCCTGCCCGGCCAGCGCGTTTTGCAATGAATAAATAGATTTTTCATTGCCGGGGATAACCCGCGAAGAAAAAATCACAGCATCTCCGCGCCCCAACTTCACATGACGGTGCGTTCCCTGCGCAATGCGTGAAAGCGCGGCTCTTGGCTCTCCCTGGCTGCCGGTACACAAGTATAAAACATTTGATTTAGGTAGTGATGCGGCATCTTCTTCATCAATAAAAGGCTTGCTATTGGCAAACAGGCCCACATGTCTGGCCGCTCCCATCATTCGGTGCATTGATCTCCCAACCAGACATACCGAACGATCATTGGCCTCGGCAGCTTCAACGGCTGTTTGCAGACGAGCGACATTTGAAGCAAAAGCTGCAATAGCAACAGCCCCGTCGTGTCTGGCAACAAGGTCGATGATGTTTTGGCGTACGCTTAGCTCTGAACCTGCCTCGCCTTCTTGAAACACATTGGTTGAATCACAAACCATCGCCAGAACGCCCTCATCACCCAGGGCATCCAGTTTTCCACTGTTTGTGACGGCTCCAATCATAGGGTCAGGATCAATTTTCCAGTCGCCTGTGTGATATACAGTGCCAATGGGCGTGCGGATAATCAATCCGTTTGGCTCAGGAATTGAGTGGGTTATTGTTACCAGTTCCAGATCAAACGGGCCGATTGTAAATTTGCTGCACAGCGGAACTTCATGAACATCCACTTCACCTAACAGTCTCGCTTCGCGTAAGCGATCCTGTAGCAGATAGCTTGTAAACGGTGTCGCATAAACAGGAACCTGTAATCGTGGCCACAATGGAGCGACCGCCCCCATATGGTCTTCATGAGCATGGGTAAGAATGATTGCCAGTAAATCAGACTTTCGTTCCTCAATGAAGCTGGGATCAGGATAAATCACTTCCACTCCGGGAAGAG
>JALSYJ010000262.1 GCA_027071965.1 Robiginitomaculum sp.
AGCATTTCATATCCTCCACAACAATAACATCCGTAGCAGGCACCGCTGCTAAAATGTCCTGTAACAGATTGGCCAGCGCTCCGTCGCGAACAAGCCTTGAAAAAACCCAGCTCCCTTCAGGTATCCGATCAACCAGACCGGCACGCACCAGCAGGCCAATATGCCGCGAAACCCGTGGCTGACTTTGTTGCAAAACCTGTGTCAATTCTCGCACGGTAAGCTCACCATGGCTCAGCAACACCAGAATTCGCAATCTGGTTGGCTCAGCGATGGCACGCAATGCTTTGACCAGCTTATCCACCTTAAAACCTCTTTCAAACATGGTCGCCACAGACCTTGGCGCCAAGCATAAAGAAATCTTTATGTCAATTTCAACACAATTTTGTTAATTTCACTGCGAAAACTTGCAAATTACTAACAAATTGCCACATGATTGCGCAAACACTGTGCTCGGGGGACGCACAAAAGAGGGCATTTGACATGTTTCGTTTTATTATTATCGGGGCTTTCGGCTTATGTGTCGGCTGTGCAGCGAAAGCAGACCCCGATATAATCGACCCGTGGGCCAAATATAACCATCCTGTGTTCTCGGGAAACCGGGCCGTTGATGAAGCCATGTTTGAGCCAGTTGCCAAGCAATACAAAAAGGTAACGCCGGAGCCGGTACGCACGGGCCTGGACAATTTTTTATCAAATTTGCGAGCACCAACGGATTTATTAAATAATGTTCTACAGGGAAATTCAGACGGGGCACTAGCCACAATTGGTCGGTTCGGGATTAACACAACTATTGGACTTGCCGGTATAATGGATCCTGCTGTTGATATGGGCCTGCAGCCGCACAAAGAAGATTTTGGCCAAACGCTGGCAGTCTGGGGTGTTGGACCCGGGCCATATCTGGTTTTGCCGTTTTTTGGCCCCTCCAACCCCAGGGATGCTACCGGACTGGTTGTAGATGTGGTGACACACCCGCTTTTTCTGGTCAGCTATCCCGGAGCCACCATTGTGCAACTAAGTCGATTTAGCGCCAATTCATTGGCTCAACGAACAGCGGCTATTGAACTTTTGGATAATCTTCAGGTAAACTCACTGGACGAATATGCATCCTATCGTTCCTTGTATGAGCAATCCCGTGCAGATGCCATACACAACGGACGATTGCGATTAGATGCATTGCCGGATTTTGATGAGTTCGATGAGTTTGATGATGAATAGTATATTTTTTAGAGCCAAAACCGTTCTGCCGTGGATAGTCATTACCATGATGATGGTTTCCACGCCGGGTTTTTCCGGCCCCCAGGAAGAAGAATTTGTCCGGCAAAACGCCGATAAGGGATTAGCCATTTTACGCGATGAATCCTTGGGCAATGCTGAACGGGCCGAGCAGTTTGGGCTGTTTATTGATCAAACTGTAGACGGTAAAAAGGTGGCCAGATTTGTTCTTGGCAAATATGCGCGCGGGCTGGACAAGGCAGTATTGGCGGAGTTTCAGGAAGCTTTTACGCGCTATGCAAAAAGCATTTATCAGGACAATTTATCCAAATATGGCGGAGAAACTATTATTGTTACCGGCTCCGTGGACCGCAAGCCGGGCGACTCTATTGTTGAAACCACAATCTCGGGAGGCGCGCTGGACAAACCACTTAATGTTCGCTGGCGGGTTCGTACAAAAAACGGGATCAGCAAAATAATAGACCTAGAGGCATTTGGAGTTTGGCTGGCAGTGCAACAGCGCAGTGAAATCACCGCCTATATTGCCAATAATGGCGGCAAGGTATCTGCAGCAACGCTAATGTTGCAAAAACGTATCTCTGAATAGGGTTCACCTAAAACGGAACGCCAGGCAAATTATCCCACAGACCAATAAGTGCGCCAACTGCAATTATAATTCCTGGAATTACCGAGCCAAAGAAGAAGAAAATCAGTCCAAACTTAGAGGCAAATGTGGCTTTGTGTAATTGATTGTTTGTTGTTCCTTGAAGCCCCAGCATAATATAACGGCTTAAGGACAAAACCATGGTCCAGCCCATGATCTCCACCAGTATCCATGCGGACAGTGCCGACGAAAATGGCCAAAAAGATGCCAGAGCCCCCGCGAGCAGAATAAACGGCCCATAATGCAGGGCTGCATGGTGAGCAATATCAATATAAGTGTGTGCCTGCCCATTTTCTGCAGCAAGCATGGCCCGCCATTTCCACACTCCGGTTAATAGGGCGGCCAAAAAATAAAACACGGAAAAAAACAAAGCCACGTGCAAGGCCGGAGGTAATTGTGTAAACATTAGAGCGCCTCTTTTGCGAATATCTCCTTGTACCAGGCAAGAATATCCTGCCAGAACAATTC
>JALSYJ010000263.1 GCA_027071965.1 Robiginitomaculum sp.
AGCGCATTTCCCTTTACAACTGTTGGGCCAATGGAAACCTGTCCGTCGCCGGCAATAACTGTTTTGCCGTTCTTTTGAACAGCTAAAATGGTGGTGCCGTGCCAATCCGCGGCGTTTTGAGTGTGAGCAGACAAAAGGCTTTCCTTTGAAATACTAGTTGAACAAACCACAATTGGTTCGTACAGACCACAATTTCAAGGGGGGCGCAATCAAGAGTTTTTATCAGGCAATTTGACGTAAATCACTATCGTCTTGTTCTGGCTGTTTGTGGCTCTTGCCTTTTTTATCGTGAGCCAAAAGGTCAATAAAGTCTGTCTCTGGCACGGGTCTGGAGAAATAATATCCTTGTACATAATCACAACAATGAAGCTGTAAAAACGCAAAATGCTCCCGGGTTTCCACACCTTCTGCAACAGTTCTGTATCCAAGGGATTCTGCCATGGCCAAAACCGTTTGTACAATGACTCTGGCATGTTTGTCTTCGGTCATTTCGCGAACAAAGGACTGGTCAATCTTAAAGACATCAAACGGCAAACGGGTTAAATAAGCCAAAGAAGAGTGTCCGGTGCCAAAATCATCAATGGCAAAGCGCACACCCCGGTCTCGCAAAGGAGCTACCTGTTCCATCAGGCGTTCCGGATTGGTCATGGCAACGCTTTCTGTAAGTTCCAGCTCCAGCAATTCATGGGAAAGACCTGTTTCTTCGAGAATTGCGCCAACAATCTGGGTGAAGTTTTCTCTTGAAAATTGTAAGGCAGAAACATTTACAGCAACAGGGCATTGGTGCCCGTTCTTTGACCATTTTGCCGCCGCCCGGCAAGCCTCGCGCAACACATAGTCACCGATTTCATTGATCAGTCCGGTTTCCTCAGCAACATCAATAAAAGCGCCTGGAGACAGTATTTTTCCCGGAGCCTTTTGCCATCTGACCAGCGCCTCACAGCCAGAAATAGAGCCGTCGCGCACATTTATCTTTGGTTGATAGAACACGATAAACTCGCGGTTTTTTAATGCCCGGCGCATTTCGTTTTGCAGAGTAATGCGACGAATGGCGGCTTGGGTCATGCTTGGTTCAAAAAACTGCCAATTGCCACCTCCGTTTTCTTTTGCAACATCAATAGCAAAATTCACACTGTTTAGCAGGGTTTTGGAATCTCCGGCATCATGGGGATACATGGCAATGCCAATTCTTGCTGATAAACGAACCGGTTGCCCGGAAGCTTCCAGGGGCTCGGAAATCGCATCAAGAATATTTTTGGCAATATCTTGCGCCATTGGAGCAGAAACACATCCAGGAGCAATAAAGGCAAATTCATCAGCCGAAAGCCGCGCCAAAACCGGCGGCGGCACCTTTCCATCAGCACTTAACCTTGACATAAAACCGCTGGCAACCTGTCGTAGACGCTGGCCAGTTTTTTGCAACAACAAGTCACCTTCTTCCTGCCCATAAGCATCGTTTAGGCGCTTGAATCCATCCAAATCAATTAAAAACAAAGAGCCAGGAGCCTTGTTGCCATCAACAAGGATGCGCAGGCGCTCGGTAAAAGCAGTTTTATTGGCTAAACCTGTCAGGCTGTCCCCGTAGGCAAGCCACCGGGTTCTGTCCATGTTTGATTTCATCCTCTCAAGCATAAGGTTCAAGCTGTTGGCAAGAACAGAAAACTCATCGCGGCCTGGAATATCAACCCGAGCTGACAGATCTCCATTTGCAGCCCGGTTAGCAACTATTATCAACTCTTTTATAGGTGCCAATAAGCGCCCGAAAACCAATAAAGCCATAGGTAGGCCAACCCCAATTAGCGCAAGCCCCTTCCACAGGTTTTTTACAACAAAAACGCCAAACCCTGGAAACAATTCGCTGGGCAGCAAAGATAAATAAACTGCCCCGATTACCCCTGTGTCGCTGTGTACCGGGGCAGCAAAGCCAAGCTGGTTTTTGCTAAGCCGCCACTGTAACAGGTTTTTTTGGATTGCCTCTCTTACCAAGGTAAGATCCGATTGCAGGGAGTTTGGAGACAGGTGTTCTGCTTTTGAAATCACTTGTGCATTGCGGTCGGTAATGAATATGGAGCTGACGCCTTTTTGCTGACCTAAATTAAAATAAAGCCTGTTTAATCCGCCGGCATCAGAATTTTGGATGGCTCCGGCAGCGGCCGAGGCCGCAGAAAAAACCAGGGTTTTTGCTTTATAAATTTCCTGATTCTTAGCAAAGCGTTGGTCAGCCATGGCGCCTAAAAGCACCAAAAACACAGCGGAAGCCAACACAGCACAAAAGAAGAGCAGAGCTGCTTTTGCGGCCAGTTTTTCTTGTATTCTAGCTAAAATAACCACCAACAACCCCTTTTGGCAAACCAAAGGGTTTGCATACACATTATCCTAATAGCAAAGGAGCGTTTCCGGGCCGTTAACCAAAGCGAGGTTTGTAATAAAAAGAATCAGTGCAAATTTTAGGGATGAAGCGTAGGGTTTTTCCAGCCATTTTGCGTGAAAAGTTTGTTTCTGGTCTTAAAGAAAGGAGCGTAAATCCACAGCAGGACGTGCGCCAAAATTGGAAATAACTTCTGCTGCAGCTTTTGAGCCCAATGCGCCACAGGCCGCCAGGGGCATGCCGGAAGCAAGCCCAAACAATACGCCAGAGGCATAAAGATCACCTGCACCCGTGGTATCAACAACATTTTCGACCGGAACAGCAGCAATTTTTTCAACTCCTGTTTCATCCAAAATAAGGGAGCCTTTTTCACTTAAGGTGACCAAAGCAAATTTTGCATCCTGTTTCACCTGTTGTAGCGCCTGTTCCAGGTCTGCGGTCTGATAGAGCGACAAAAGCTCAGTTTCGTTGGCAAAAACAATGTCCACATGGCCACGAATAAGGTGTAAGAAAGCCTCTCTGTGCCGATCAACACAGAACAGGTCGGAGAGCGTAAGGGCGGTTTTGCGACCTGCGGCCTTGGCAATTTCTGCTGCTTGAACGAAGGCGCGTTTGGCAGCATCGCGATCAAACAAATATCCCTCCATATAGATGATTTGTGAAGCGCGTATCACATCAGGATCAAGATCTTCTGGGCCAAAAAGTGATGAGGCTCCCAAATATGTCGACATTGATCTTTGCGCATCCGGAGTAACAGCAATTAGGCAGCGTGCGGTTTTTGGGCCGCCGACAAGAGGGGGAACATTAAAATGAACACCCGCTTTGTGCAGGTCTTTGGCAAAGGTTTCGCCAAGCTCATCATCTGCCACCTTTCCCATAAAGGCTGCTTTGCCGCCAAACCCGGCAATACCGGCAACAGTATTTGCAGCAGAGCCGCCAGAGGACTTTGTTGCTGATGGCAGGCAGTTATACAGGGTTTGTGCCCGCTCTTCGTCAATCAGAGTCATTGACCCTTTGGTGATGTCCCGCTCAAACAAAAAATCGTCGGGGACGGTGGCTATGACATCAACAATGGAGTTGCCAAGACCCAGAACATCAAATCTAGCGTTTAACGACATTATTTCTTTTCCTGTTTCTGCTCACAAGCCATAACCGCCGGATCAAACACGCTTCCCATGAAAATTTTGTTATCAAGCTGAGCTGCAACCGAAGCGCCACTTAACGGATCGCCTTCAGACGCATATATTTCGTGGATGGATTTTTTTTGAACATCAACACGAAACACTTGAGAAGGGCTGCGTTTTTCGGGGTCTTTGGCGTGAGCAGAAAGGTCCAGCAGGCGTGGATGAGCAGCAATCCAAAGCGAGCCGTCTTCGGCGACATCAATGTTATCAAGGCCGCTACCCAAAAATACCGAATCAACTAATGTAAGATCACCGCTCTGCAGGTTGCGCTCAAAAATTCGTAAATTCTGATCCACAGTAGCAGTTACAAAAAGCCGTTTTGCATCATCAGAAACAGCGATGCCATTAGCATAGGAAAACTCGCTTGCAACAGTTTTGGCTTCAGAGTTGGAGAACCACACAACATTGCCGGTTTTCTTTCTGAATAATATGCCAAAAAATTCAGCAATTGACCCAAGTTTCTCGCGCCTGTCATTGGTAATATAAAACTGGTCGTTACCAACTGCCGCAATATCGTTGGGGCTGTAAAATTCTGCGCTTTCATAGGTGTTTTGCAGTAATAACTGATTTCCTGAAATCAGAAACTTACGGATTTTTTCAACAGGGCGTGATCCGTGGTCAATCACAAACAAGTAGCGGTTTTTGTTGGTATCAATAAAAAGGTCAATACCGTGTGGTTTAAATTTAGCGCCATCCATGCCCAAAAGGTCCAATGGTGCAGCCTGTTCAGGATTGTCGGCGGGCATTACCCAGATTGACCCTGATATATCAGGGTTTCTGCGATCATGGCTGGAAATATAAACTAGCCGGTTTGTTTTATCAATTACCAGATCCTCTGAACCAATTATTGGTGCCACTATTGAACACTGTCCATCAAAGTGCGCCTTTACGCCCCCAAGCTGTCCTGTCCACAATAAGGTTCGCCACCAAAAAACTGAAAGCAAAACCGCCAAAATTGCAACAACAATACCGCCGCGCACTATAATCTTGTTCATAGTTAAACCTCATATTTCCGCTATGATGTAGCGGGTTGTTTTTCAAAAAGCGAGATTAATTTCTTTTTTGCCGCACCTGCAGGGCTTTTCGCCAGAGCAGAAGCCCGGTACAAGCTGTACCCATGTATCTAAATGAACTTTGGTATTTTGGCGCATTAAGCCAGCAATTGCAGCCAGGAAAACACCTGCATCTGGAATTGTTGGGACAGCCTATATTGCTGGGTCGTGGTTTTGATGGCGAGGTGTTTGCGATTCGGGATATCTGTCCTCATCGCGGCATTTTGTTATCCAGCGGTAAGCTAGTGCAAAATAAAGAAACAACAGAGGTAGAGTGCCCATACCATGGTTGGCGGTTTGGCACCGGTGGCAAGTGTGTTGCCATTCCTTCTCTTACAAAAGAGCAGCAAAAGACCAAAGACCTGTCCAAAATCTACACCAAAAATTTTGCTGTACATGAACAACAGGGGCTTATCTGGATATATCAGGGTGAAAAACATCCCGACCAGCCCCCGGACGTGCTTGATTTTGTGGGAAATGCCAGCCCAAAAATCCACACCAAGACCGTTTTTAACTGTCATGTGGATCATGCGGTTATCGGGTTGATGGATCCGGCACACATTGCTTTTATTCACCGGCAATGGTGGTGGCGCACAGAAAAAAGCATGCATGAGAAGGCAAAAAAATTTGGCCCCGTAGAGCGCGGGTTTTCCATGCTGCCGCATGTTCCTTCGAGCAATTCATTTTTATACAAACTTCTTGGTGCTAGGCCGGAAACGGAAATAAGGTTTCAGCTTCCAGGGATTCGTGTAGAGTATGTTCGTATTGGCAAAAAATATGTGGTTGGTTTTACAGCGGTTACGCCGGTAAATGATCAACAAACCCAAATTACCATTGCGCTTTACTGGGATCACCCGATCATGAGCCTGTTGCCAAATGCCCTGTTGCGAAAAGCGGTTGATACTTTTGTGGGACAGGATCGTGACGCTGTAAATGCACAACAAAAGGGGTTGGCGTATGACCCAAAGCTCATGTTGATACATGATGCAGATGTGCAGGCCAAATGGTATTTTGCTTTGAAGAAAGCGTGGAGCTCCGCACAGGAAAACAACACACCCTTTCAAAACCCGGTGCGGGCAAAAACCCTGAAGTGGAGAAGCTGACAGCTTTTTCGTCAGGATTAGGAGGCAACCAAATGTTTATTGATATATTGCTGTTTATCGCCCTTGCCGCGGTGACGCTAACCTTGTTGGCGGGGGTTATCACCATGAGCCGCAACAAGGGCAAGCAGGATAAGCGCTCGAACAAGCTGATGCGCCTGCGGGTTGTGTTGCAGGCGGTGGCAATTGTGATTTTGATGATAGGTTTCTATCTAAAATCAAATGCAGGCGGATAGCCATGGTAAGGCTAAACAAAATTTATACCCGCACAGGCGATGGCGGGGATACGCACCTTTCTGATGGTAGCCGCTGTGCCAAAACCTCTCCAAGGTTTGCAGCAATTGGTGCCGTTGATGAATTAAACAGCGCCCTTGGCCTGGCGGTTATTGGGGTTCCGGATGTGTCGTTAAGGGGTGATTTGTCGCGCATTCAGAATGAGCTGTTTGATTTAGGGGCGGATTTGTCGCACCCGGGCCCGGATGAACAGACAAAACCGCCACCATTACGTATTGTTTTGCAACAGGTAAAAAACCTGGAGCTTGATATTGATCGCATGAATCAGCAATTATCGCCATTGCGCAGCTTTGTGCTTCCAGGTGGAACAGAGGCCGGGGCCAGATTGCATTTTGCCAGGGCAGTTTGTCGGCGGGCTGAGCGAGAGGCCTTATTGATACCCAAAGAACAATGGGTAAACTCATGTGCTTTGGTGTATTTGAACCGGTTATCAGATTATTTATTTGTGGCGGCGCGTTATGTAAACGCTTCGGGTGATGATGAGGTTTTGTGGCAGCCAGGAGCAAGTCGTGGCAGTAAAGGACAATCTGCCGGTTGACCGAAAGCAGTGTACTGGCTAGGCAGATAACAGGTCGGCGGTTGCGCTGAAGGAGAAAAAAATGAAAGTACTGGTCCCGGTAAAAAGGGTGGTTGATTTTAACGTCAAGGTACGGGTCAAGGCGGATGGTTCCGGCGTGGATCTGGCCAATGTGAAAATGTCGATGAATCCATTTTGCGAGATCGCGGTAGAAGAAGCGGTTCGCCTGAAAGAAAAAGACATTGTGACGGAAGTTGTTGTGGTTTCCATTGGCCCGAAACAGGCGCAGGAAACTATCCGCACCGCTTTGGCCATGGGTGCTGATCGGGGAATTTTGGTTGAAACCGATCAAATGGTCGAGCCATTGGCTGTTGCCAAGGTTTTAGCCAAAATTGTGGAGGAAGAATCTCCGGAAATGGTGATTCTGGGTAAGCAGGCTATTGACGATGACAGCAATCAAACCGGCCAGATGCTGGCTGCGCTTTTGGGTTGGCCGCAAGGCACATTTGCTTCGGAGCTTGTCAAAGAGAGCGACCATATACTGTTGACCAGAGAAATTGACGGCGGTCTGCAAACCCTGAAATTAAACCTGCCTGCGGTAATTACTACGGATCTGCGCCTCAATGAGCCAAGATATGCATCGCTTCCCAATATTATGAAGGCCAAGCGCAAGCCCATTGATGTGAAGGACTCTGGTGATTTTGGTGTGGATTTTACGCCGCGCCTGGAAGTGGTGGAAACCTCGGAGCCAGAGGGACGCAAAGCCGGTGTAATTCTGGAAAATGTGACTGAATTGGTCGCTAAATTAAAAAATGAAGCAGGGGTGATCTAATGCGAAGCCTTATAATTGCTGAACACAATAATCTTGAACTTAATGACGCAACTGCAAAAACCGTATCTGCTGCCATTGCGATGGGCGCAGAAGTGGATGTGCTGGTTGCAGGTCATAATGCTCGTGCGGTTGCTGATGCTGCGGCTAATTTGAAAGGGGTCTCTGACGTACTGCTTGCAGATGACCCGGGTCTTGCCAGGCCAATAGCCGAAGTCATGGAAGCGCTGATTGTGCCAATGATGACAGAGTATGACGCGGTTTTGGCTGCGGCAACAACTACCGGCAAAAATATTTTGCCACGAATCGCAGCCAAATTGGATGTAATGCAAATATCTGAAATTACCGAGGTGGTTTCTTCTGATACATTTGTAAGGCCGATTTATGCAGGCAATGCCATGCAGAAAGTTAAGTCAAATGATGCCAAGAAGGTTATTACTGTGCGGGCAACGGCGTTTTCTGCTGCGGAAGGTGGCGGAAATGCAAGCGTTCGCAATGTGGATGCGCCTGATGGGTCGTTTGCCTCTGAATTTGTTTCCGAGGAGCTAACTAAATCAGACTGGCCGGAGTTAACAGCGGCCAAAATTATTATTTCCGGAGGCCGGGGAATGGGTTCAGGAGATAATTTTGCCATGCTGGAGCGCATAGCTGATAAGCTTGGCGCTGCGGTTGGTGCTTCGCGGGCTGCGGTTGATGCGGGCTTTGTTCCCAATGATTACCAGGTTGGGCAAACCGGAAAAGTGGTTGCGCCGGAGCTATATATTGCCGTTGGCATTTCTGGCGCAATTCAGCATTTGGCAGGAATGAAGGACAGCAAGGTTATTGTTGCAATTAACAAGGACGAAGAGGCCCCAATTTTTCAGGTTGCCGATTACGGGCTGGTTATGGACCTGTTTAAGGCGCTTCCGGAGCTGGAAGCCGCTCTTTAGCCAAAATTTGACCGCAAGTCCTGCCCCGCCAGAACAAACCGGTGCCAGAATTGTGTTTATGGCGCGGCTTTGCAATGATTCGATTGGCGTGAATTTTGCTGCTATAGTCATTATTCGATCCAAAACAGGACGCGAAATGGCAAGTAAAACCCGGCATAACCAAAAACCCGCGGTCAAACCGGCAGGCTGGCCACTGGTTGTGACACTGATTGCAAGCATTGTGGCAGGGTTTGTCTTAACCCGCTTGCGTGATGGCTGGGCTGAAGATGTTGCGTGGCTGGCTATCTCAATAGCTGCCGGGGCGTTAGTAATGTTATTCCGCGAGCACCGGCGCATCAACCGGCGCTGAAATGGCTTGCTTAATCGCAGAAATAGCCGTCTCTGAAACCCAGTCAAACCCACCTGAAAGCCGTGCCAGCTCTTGGCCCTGACGATCATATAGTACAGATATAGGCAGGCCGGACGGATAGTTTTTTACAAACAGTTCCTGAGCTATTGCCAGATTTTTGTCGAGATAAAAATCAAGGTGTTTAATTTCCTTCTCCCGGTAAAAGGTTTCAGCATCTTGTACCGAACGATCTACGGAAATAGCAACAACCCGGAAATCATCACCGCCAAGTTGTCCTTGCAGCAAATCCAAAGAAGGCATTTCCTTAACGCAAGGTACGCACCATGTGGCCCAGATGTTAAGCAAAACAACCTGTCCATGAAAATTGCTTAACCGCTGTTCATTACCATTTTCATCTAAGAACACGGATTTTGGC
>JALSYJ010000264.1 GCA_027071965.1 Robiginitomaculum sp.
CATCACCGTTATGAGTAACAAGCGGAAAAGTTGACAGGGTCAAAATTTCATAAAAAACGAACAGGGTCAGCATGTTACCAGAGGCCGCAACCCCCATGCTTGCCGCAATTGCCACCGCAAAAAAAGCAAAAAATCTGGTCTGATCCTTGGCATTGGTTCCGCGCATATAGCCGATACCGTAAAGAGTATTCAGCAAAAACAGACCACTGGCCAAGGCTGCAAACAGTGCGCCTAACGGCTCCAACGTAAATTGTAATGACAAGCCACCACCAATATCCGCCAATACCAGGCTGGGTCTGGCACCCGCGCCAACTGCTTTTACCAATGCAATCACATTAACAAGCAGGGCCGTTCCCATAACCAGATTGATTATATCGCGAAAGTTTGGTGCTTTACCCGCAAGCACAATCCCGGCGCAGCCGATGGCAGGGATAATCAATAACAGGCCAAGCCCTAACTCCGGTGTCCAGTTCATGACCCACCTCCACCAATCAGGGCGCTGGCGGCAGTTTCAGCCAGGCCAAATGGCAAGGATGGATCAAAGAAGAACCAGACATTTGCCAGCACAAGAATATAAAGCGCAATCAATGATAAAACCGGGGTTTTAACTTTCATAACAGAACCATCTGCATGTTTTGCCGGTTCATGCAGATACATTGCCTCGATCATTTTCCCCACATAAAAAATTGCCAGAACTGAGCTTACAACAATGGCCACCACAGCCCACCACCAACCACGCTCCAGCGCCGCAATCACCAGATAATATTTGCTGATAAATCCTGCCGTTAGCGGAACCCCCATCAAGGACAGGCCAGCAACGGTTAGTCCGGCAGCCGTAAAGGGCATGGTCTTACCCATTCCGCGCATCTCGCTGATACGAACCACACCCAGCCCAAGACCAGCCAGACCAATGGCCATGAACAACGCCCCCTTCATCAGGGCATGGTTAAACAGATGCAACAGACCCGCAGACAGGCCAGCGGCAGTCCCTAAGGACACCCCAAGCAACATATATCCAACCTGCGCCACCGAGGAATAAGCCAGTAACCGTCGAACATCCGGCTGAAAACTGGCCTGCACGGAACATACAATCATCGCCGTTACTGCCATCGGAGCCAAAACGAAGTCAAACATGGCCGTCTCAAAAGAGGAGCCGGTTTGAAACACTGAAAACAAAAACCTGATTAGCAGATAAAGCGCAACCTTGGTTGCGGTTGAGGCCAGGAACATGCCGATTATACTTGGAGAAAAGGCATAGGCATTAGGCAACCATGTATGCAACGGAAACATCGCTGTCTTCAGGCCAAGACCGATCACAATAAATGCGAAGGCAGCCCGCACTACCCTGTCGTCACCCATTCCTACCAGAATATTTGAAATGTCCGCCATATTCAGCGTACCGGTGACCATGTACAACAAGCCAACGCCAATAACAAAGAATGTGGCACCGATTGTGCCCAGTATAAGGTAATTGTAACTTGCCGTTAAAGCCTGCCGGTTCTGCTTGGCGCCCATAGCCACCAATACATAAGTGGATATTGAGGAAATTTCCAAAAACACAAATACATTAAACGCATCAGCAGTTGCCGCCATACCGAGCAGACCGGCAACGCAGACTAAAAACGTACCGAAAAACATTGCCTGTTTTTTGGGATCAACTTCACGCTCTACGGTTGGCAGGCCAAACAAAAGCGCTAAAAGCGCCATGGCTGACACCAGTGAAATGATCAGGGCGTTTAAGCTGTCAATGTGATAGGCGATACCTAATGGCACCTCCCAATTACCCATCTCATAGCCAATGGTTTCGCCGCCCAAAACCAGATTAAGCATAAACAGGGACAGGACAAAGGACGCCAGCACACACAACACTGCCCAGGCCCAGGCAACACGCCCCCGCCCCAAAAGCGCGGCAACGGCACCACCTATCAATGGAATCACAACCACTAAGGCTGCGGCATTAGACCAAATGGCATCAATGCCTGTAGCACTGGAAGAACCCATACTTTCCAATATCATGACCCGCCGGCCTCCTGCTTGTACTCGGCCTCGTTAATCTGCACTTCCTCAATTGAATTATATGCTTCGCGAATACGAACCACCAATGCAAGACCAACGGCTAAAGTGGCAACACCAACCACAATTGCTGTTAGAATCAGAACGTGAGGCAATGGATTGGAATACACGATACCCATTAGCGGATCGCTGGCCGCATCAAGAGCAGATTTAACATCTGCAACCGGCTCTTTTACCAGAGCCCCAGCAGATGCAATTGCCCCATCACCACCAGACTTTACAT
>JALSYJ010000265.1 GCA_027071965.1 Robiginitomaculum sp.
ATTATACCGAACTTTTCGGCTCCCTCTTGGGCGCAACAAAGCATGAGCAGATAAATTGCTCAAGTATTTTAACATAAAAAGGCAGCCCCCTCTAAAGAAGCTGCCTCTTCCTTGCGAATACTCTAAAGACTAGCCTTCCATGCCCGGCATGAAAAATCCGTTTATTTTATTGCCCTCAAGATCACGAAAATAACCAGCATAAAAACCACTATCCCCACGGGGGCCAGGCTTTCCTTCGCAAGTTGCACCCAGCTCAATCGCCTTGGCATAAAACTTGTCAACCTGTTCTGTAGAAGTAGTTGCAAAGGCAAACATTGTACCATTACCAACGCTGGCAGCTTTACCATCATGGGGCTTCATAATCGAAAACATGCCACCAGCTAAAATATCAACGGCCCATGCAATATAATTTTCTTCTTCCATCGCCCGCTTGCCGCCAAGCTCCGCCAGCAGCACATCATAAAAGGCCGCTGATTTGGCTAAATCATTGGTCCCTACTGTAATATATCCAAGCATTTTGCTCTCCAGCTACAAAAGAACAAACAGTGAACCTAATTATTGATATGGTCAAGCATTAAATTTGTATAGGCGCCCTTCAATAAGCAGCAGCCTTGAAAATTTTGTCCAGATCACCGCCCCATTCACCGTGATATTGCTCCAGCAGGCGTTCTGCCGGAGTAATGCCTTCTTCGGCTATTTTTTCCATTTCCAGCAAAAACAGGCTTTCATTTTCACCATGGCCGTTTTTTCTGGCTCTGGCACTTAAACCGGCATGGGATAATTTTAGCGCCTGTTTGGTGAGCTCTTGCAAATTGGTATTTCTAAACGGTGCGCGCAGACCAATAGTTGGCGCCGTACGGCGCAGGCCCTCACGCTCTGGCGCACTCCAGTCCTTGACCATATCCCATGCCGCATCCAATGATGACTGATTATAATATATCCCTGTCCAAAATGCTGACAGAGCGCATAATTTGCCCCAGGGGCCGCCATCAGCTCCGCGCATTTCCAAAAACTGTTTCAATCGCACTTCCGGAAAAAGGGTTGAAAGATGATCTTCCCAATCGGCAAGGGTTGGTTTTTCGCCGGGTAAAATATCCAGTTTCCCATCAAGAAAATCCCGAAAACTCAGACCCGTGGCATTTAGGTATCTGCCATCGCGTTTGACAAAATACATGGGCACATCAAGAGCATAATCCACATAACGCTCAAAACCCATGCCGTCCTCAAAGGCAAATGGCAACATGCCGGTACGATCAGGATCCGTATCTCCCCACACATATCCACGATAGGACAAAAACCCGTTTGGGCGATTATCGGCAAATGGTGAATTGGCAAACAGGGCAGTCGCTACTGGCTGCAGGGCCAGACCCACCCTTAGTTTTTTTACCATGTCAGCTTCGGAAGAAAAATCCAGATTGACCTGCACCGTACAGGAGCGAAACATCATCTGCTGTCCCAAGCGCCCGACTTTTGGCATATAATCACACATTATCTTGTATCTGGGCTTTGGCATCATTGGCGTATCTGCAAGCGACCAGACCGGGGAAAAGCCTATGCCTAAAAACCCGGCACCTATTTCATCGGCAATCTGCTTTACCTCAAGCAAATGATTATTCACTTCGGAACAGGTTTCATGAATATTGTTCAGCGGCGCCCCGGACAATTCAAATTGACCACCAGGCTCCAGAGTAATCGAGGCCCCATCGCGCAACAGGCCGATCAGATAACCCTCCTCGACCACTGGCTGCCAGCCAAAACGCTGCAAACCGTCCAGCATTTTGCGCACACTCGGCCCGTCACAGGAATAAGGCAGTGGCCCGTGATCACTTAACCTAAACCCGAATTTTTCGTGCTCGGTACCGATTTTCCACTGTTCAGCAGGTTTGCATCCAGCCTGCAGCCAGCCAATCAGATCAGCCTTGTTTTCAATCAATGTTGATTTTTTTGCCCCTGACATGCCTGCCCCTTCTTAAAAAACCCAAAATAAAATTGCCGATCATGTAGGCCCTTGAGATGCAAGGCACAAGGTTGTGACCATAAGGTCACCATATTGTGATACCTAATATTGTGATACTTAAAAAACCCTACATGCTCCAGTCACCCTTTAACGCCTGCACCAGACTTAATGCTGCAACCGCTGCAGTATCACTACGCAAAATACGAGGGCCAAGGGATACCGGCATTGCGCCTGTCATTTTATGCAGTGCAAGGCGTTCTGATTCTGCAAATCCGCCTTCGGGGCCAATTAGAACACTAATGGGTACGGAACCTGCTGATTGCAATGCCGTCA
>JALSYJ010000266.1 GCA_027071965.1 Robiginitomaculum sp.
GGATTGAGCCAGTTCATTTCGCTCTCCTAGCCTTATCCGGAGCCTATTGGCTCCGGCTTTCTGCATTAGCGGCGATCATGCCAGAGGCCTGCTCTTCCAATACCTGCTGAACCGAACGAGCGGCCGAAGCACAGAAGCTGTGCAAAAGCAGCAACGGAATAGCTGACAACAGACCAAGCACCGTGGTTACAAGGGCAAATGAGATACCATCAGCCATCAATTGCGGATCACCGGCACCAAACAGGGTAATAGCCTGGAAGGTCTGGATCATACCGATAACCGTACCCAGCAGACCCATCAGCGGCGAAACTGCAGCCAGAACCTTGACCAGCGAAATACCAAATTCCAGCTTTCCGGTCTCCTTGATAATTGCATCATCAAGGCGCAATTCAACGGTTTCCAGATCCTTGTCCTTGGCAGCTTCATAAGCCTTCATAATCCGACCAAGCGGGTTATTGCCAGGCTTTGCCCGGCGCGACTGCGCCCGAACGGCCATGCCGGTCATGGTCAGGGCAAAAAAGCGCCAAACACCAATAAACACACCAATCGCGGCCATGGTTGACACCGTATAACCAATGCCACCACCAGCTTTATAGCGCTCCATCAGCGAAGGAGTACGAACCACCTTGGACATCAAAGCACCACGGGTAGGATCAATCGGGCCTTTAACAAATTTGCCAGGATCCCCATTGCTGACATTCTTGGCCAAACCACGAATTCTGTTTGACGGCTGACGGGACAAGAGCAACATGTCGCCCTCATCCATCTCCAGAAACTCAGCAGATTTTGCTGTCCATGCCAAAAATACACCGGCACGAGTCACATCAACATTATCATCCTGACCGACCTTGCCAGTAAAGGTAACGACTTTTGCCTGTTCCTTCATCTCAAAAATCATCGACTGGTAAATATTTTCCAACTCGGAGACTTCCGGCAGGGTCGTGCTGTTAGAAACAGATTTTAGTTCATCTGCACGCCCCGGGAACTGCCCGGAAACATACGAAGAATCAAAGGTATTTGCCAATTCCCCGGCAGCCTGGCGAGCAGCACCAAACAATTCACCAAACGACCCCTGAGCTTTGCGCAATTCAGAATCAAGCTCCTGAATCAAGGCCTCATTGGAATCAAACCTGGCAGCATTTCTTTTCTCTGCGGCACGAAGAGCACGCAATTCAGACTTGGCCTGCGCAAGCAATCTGCGCTGTTGCGAGCTTTTTGCCTCAAACTCACTGACTCGGCGCTGGGCTTCGGCGCGCGCCTCACGGCTGTCCTTGCCAACCCGTTGAATCAACTCATCAATTGAGCTAACAGGATTTCCCTGCGCAATCGCAGAAGTACCAAGACCCACCGCCCCAATCAGGGCAATGGCGGCTATGTTAAGAGATTTCATCGTCATTTTCATCTTCTTTTTCCGCCTCATTATCAATTGGCTTTGGAAGCGCCAGGAAGCGCCATTGGAAATACTTCAGGTGTTTTCTGCTCCAGAGCAATCCGGGTGGCCGTGGAATAGTCCATTGCATAGGAAGAGGGCAGATCCTCATAAGCGCGCTTGGCGTTATTCCAAGCTCTTAGCGTCCCATCCTGATCCTTATAGATAAGAACCACTCGCCCAATACGCAAAAACTCAACTTTGACAGAACCATCGCTATCGGCCAGAGCTTCGGAATAAGATGCGTTTTGCTGTCCGTAGGAAACTTCGATCTGGTAGGCATTGATAATCTGGCGATAACGCTCAGAAGGCGACTGCGCCGGGTCTTCCATCAAATCTTTTAGCTTTTGAATGCGATCACGGCGTTCAGACAACTGAAATGGAACATCATTCTCGATAAACTCTTCCAAAGTGCCGATCATCCGCAACATCATTGGCAGCAACTGATCCTGAACCTCATCAACCCGGTCAATCTGACTGCGAATGCTGTCAATTTCGTTTTGCTGTGAACGCAAAAAGATACGTTGCTGCTCAACATTTAGAGCAACAGTCTCTTTTTCCTGCAATGCTGCACGATACTCGCCGACCACATCACTGGTAGCGTCGTCAATCCGGTCAATCCGGGCCTGTGCGGCTGCGCCAGCCTGTGTGGATTGTGTAGCTGTGCGCACCGCCTGGGTGAGCTGCTGCTGCGCCATAGAGGCCCCGCCCAGCAAAGATACAGCCAGCGCCGCAGCGCTAACTCGTGCCATGAATTTCAACTTCGTCATGTTGTGCTCCAAATGAACCTTAACGCGGCCAGACGAAACGGACGCATCACAAA
Source organism: Robiginitomaculum sp. (assembly GCA_027071965.1). GTDB lineage: Bacteria > Pseudomonadota > Alphaproteobacteria > Caulobacterales > Maricaulaceae > Robiginitomaculum_B. Next base: position 2,253 of record JALSYJ010000266.1, read on the forward strand.
AATCAATCATGGCGAAGGCCAGTATTGCCCCGCCGC
>JALSYJ010000267.1 GCA_027071965.1 Robiginitomaculum sp.
TTCGGGAGTTTCTGCAATGAATAAAATTGAAAAGCCAGGCAAAAAGATGCGTGATACCATTGATTTAAGCTTAAAACCTGATCCAGTAATGTCTGATGGTACCAACACAAAGAAACAGGTTTCTGCATTGCCTCCTGAGGAGTTACAACGCCTTACAGAGGAGCTTATTGCCGCCTTTAAGAGCGTTTATGACCCGGAAATACCGGTGGATATATATGAGCTTGGTCTTATCTATAAGGTAGATGTATCTGATGAGCGCGATGTAGAGATTGATATGACGCTGACCGCGCCTGGATGCCCGGTGGCAGGTGACATGGTGATGTGGGTGGAGAATGCTGCTGCCAGTGTTGCCGGGGTGCGCGAAGTAAAGGTAAACCTTACCTTTGATCCACCGTGGACGCCGGAGCGAATGTCTGATGAAGCTCGCTTAGAGCTAAATATGTTTTAGAACATTTTCCGGTTCAAAATATCTGAAAGTCGCTCTTATCTATCGCGTATTTGTCCGCAAAACCCGTCCTTAAAATAGCGAAGCGATAGGACATTAAAAGACTCCGCAACTAGCGAAGCGGTAGGGCATGAAATATCCGCAAGTGACGGAACTTGATATTTTGGATACGCAATACTCAGGTCATCCCAAATTCGTCACTCCGGACTTGACCAGGAATCCATCCAAATAGTTTCTGCGCGAAGAGTGGTTGGTGAATTTTCGCTATTTCCCCCGCACCGAGTGCACGGATGGGCATCGGATCGAAGTCGCAAGTGACGGTTGGGGGTGAGGGGCAGTGACGAGGGTCACCAGTAAGGGTCACTTATAGGGTCAGTGCCATTTTTCGCTGTCCCTTGAGTGATACTTGCACCACCCTGTAATCACACCAAAAGAGCACTTTTTGATAACCAGATGACCCTTAAATGACCCTTCTCTATACTAACTGACCCTTGAGGGTCGGGGATAAGTGGTAAAGATGCCCGCACTTGCTAGCACTGTTATAATGCAAGGGTTGGGGCTAAAGTTCCCGACAAAAACGCTCTTTGACAGGTAAATATTCTTCTCAAACCCTAAAAACAAAAGGGTTCTGTGCGTGGCTTTCCGGCTGCGGGCAAAGTTGATAATCCAAATATCTTGCTCCTGCTCTGGCCACTATCCACCGGGGAAAATAGGAAACAGTTTTTTCTGCGCTAAAATCATAACATCGCCAGAGAGTTTTGCTGAAAATGCAAATCTTGTTTATCGCATTTTTGAACCGCAAAACCCGCGCTCAAGTAGCGAAGCGGTAGCGCAAATAAAGACTCCTCAAGTAGCCGCTAGGCGGTAGGACATTAAAAGAGCTTCCCACTTTTGCTAAAAATGCTCTTTAGCGATTTTCTATCCACTGCTCTAAGGCTTCAACTTGTTTTTGGCTAAAGCGTAAGCCCATCTTGGTGCGCCGCCACAAAATATCGTCTACCGTCACCGCCCATTCATTTTTGATCAGATATTCTGCTTCTAGCTCATAAAACCCGCTGCCAAAATGAATTCCAAGCTGTTCCTCACAAGAGACATTCTCAAAAATCTGGAAGCACATTGTACCATAGGCATGGGCAAGGCGGGTTGCATTATTCTGCTCAAGAAATGGCCAATCAGCCAAAATTCGCCCAACCAACTGATCAAAATCCTTTGCGCCAAAATCACCTCCGGGAAGGGCAGAGTTTGCTGTCCATGGCTCACATCTTGTTGTGGATAGGCGCGAGCATACCATATTTACGGCTTTTTCTGACAGGCTGCGATAGGTGGTGATTTTGCCTCCCAGAACACTTAAAAGTGGCGGTGTTTCTCCCGGCGGATCCATTACTAATTCATAGTCACGGGAAAGTGCAGATGCCTTTTTCTTCGGATCACCAAATAAGGCTCTAACTCCAGAAAAGCTCCATACAATATCATTTTTTGTGCGCTTTATGGCAAAAAACTGCTCAATCCCCTTTAGTAAATATTCAGTCTCCTGTTCGGTCAAATGGGCTGTGCCGGGATCAGATGATATCGGGGTGTCTGTGGTTCCAAACAAGGTAAAGTCATCTTGAAACGGAATGGCAAATAAAACCCGGCCATCGGTATGTTGAAACAAATAAGCATGGTCGCCTTCGTATAATTTGCGCAGCACAATATGGCTTCCCTGAACTTTTAGCATATGCCTGGCATGGTATGTATTGGCCATTTCATCCACCATATCAGCCCATGGGCCGGCGGCATTGATTACGCATCTGGCAGTGCATTGACGTGTAACTCCCGCGCTTTGCAGCCTGATCTGCCAACCATCTTCTTTTTGCTCAAGGCCATTCACTTTTGTCTGGGTCTGTATGCTTGCCCCGTGCCGCTTCGCATCCAGCGCGTTTAATATTACCAGTCTTGCATCATCGACCCAGCCATCAGAATAGGCAAAGGCCTGAGTTGGCCCAGGTGCTAATGGTAAGCCATATTTGCTGTGCTCAAGCTTGATTGTACTTGTCGCAGGTAACGAAATTTTGCCGCCCAGATGATCATAAAGCCACAAGCCTATCCGTATCATCCATTTTGGTCTCATATCCGGTAAGACAGGCAGTACAATACGCAAAGGGGAAATAAGATGTGGAGCAATACGCAACAGAGTTTCTCGCTCCCGTAACGCCTGACGCACCAGAGCAAATTCATAATACTCCAGATACCGTAATCCGCCATGAATCATTTTTGAACTGGCCGAAGATGTGCCGCTGGCAAGGTCGGCCTGTTCTACCAGACATACAGATAAACCACGACCAGCGGCATCGCGGGCTATGCCTGATCCGTTTATGCCGCCCCCGATAATCAAAAGGTCATAGTCAAATTTCATGGAAAACCTCGCCCAAAGCCCTGCATTGCCCTATGTTGATTTGCAATAGTGCAATGGCAAAAGCCTGTACACAAGAAACAGTGATGGAGAAATTTGTGAAAGAAGCGATTCTCGCCATAGATCAGGGCACCACCAGCAGTCGGGCAATTATTTATGATATAAGTGGCAAAATGGTTTGCTCGGCACAACAAGAGTTTAGCCAGATATATCCGCGCCCAGGGTGGGTGGAACATGACCCGGAAGAGATATGGCGTACTGTTCTTTACACGGTACAGTCTGTGGTGAATGAGGCCAGCCAAAAGGGATATGTACCGGTTTCCTGCGGAATTACCAATCAGCGCGAGACCACAATCATCTGGGATATAAAAACAGGTGAGCCGATATATAATGCAATTGTCTGGCAGGATCGGCGCACGGCTGATATTTGCCAAAAATTAAAGGCTGAGGCTCTGGAAGAAACGGTCACCAAAACAACCGGATTGCTGCTTGATCCATATTTTTCGGCAACCAAAATTGCATGGGTGCTGGATAACGTTTCCGGGGCAAGAGAGCGGGCAAATCGGGGCGAATTGGCCTTTGGTACGGTGGATAGTTTTCTAATTTGGCGACTTACATGCGGGCAGGTTCACGCCTGTGACGCAACCAATGCTTCGCGCACAGCATTATATGATATTGGTAAAGGTAAATGGTCTGAGGAGATGTTGCAGGTTTTCGATGTACCGTCATCATTATTGCCCAAGGTCAAGGATTGCGTTGCAAATTATGGAAACATTGCACCTGATCATTGCGGTATTGATATTCCCATCCGTGGCGTTGCCGGTGATCAGCAGGCAGCCAGTATTGGACAGGCCTGTTTTAGGCCCGGAGATTTGAAGTCAACTTTTGGTACGGGTTCATTCCTGCTGGTTAATACTGGGGACGAGTTATTGCGCTCAAAGCATCGCTTGCTGGGTACGATTGCCTATCAGATTGATGGCAGAATAACCTATGCTCTTGAAGGATCTATTCTGTCAGCCGGGTCTACTATTCAGTGGGTACGGGATGGCTTGGGCTTGATAAAAAATGCTTCAGAATGTGAAGCGCTGGCCAGTTCAATTCCTGATACATCTGGCGTGGTTCTGGTTCCTGCCTTTGTTGGTCTGGGAGCTCCTCATTGGAAGAGTGAGGCGAAGGGGGCCTTGCTGGGGTTAAGTCGCGGTTCGGGCAAGGAGCAGATAGTGCGCGCAGCCCTTGAGTCCGTGGTGTATCAGACTTTTGACCTTGTCCAGGCTTTGGCCCAGGACGGAGTTGATGTGCGGGCCATTCGCGTAGATGGCGGGATGGTGCGCAACAATTGGCTGTTGCAGTTCCTGTCAGATATTCTGTCAGTGCCTGTAGAGAGACCGGTAAATATTGAAAGCACCGCAATCGGTGCAGCAGGTCTTGCCATGATGGGCATTGGATTGCGCAGGGGATTGAATGAGCTGTCCGATATTCGCAAAATTGATCAGCAATTTTCCCCCCAAATGGATGATTATTTGCGACAACAATTCCTTGAACAATGGCAAACCGCCATGAAACAGGTATTGGCAGCCGTCTGAAGCAATAATAGCCTGAAAATAAAAAGGCCGGGCTATTTTGTTTTCAGCCCGGCCTTATGTTTTAGATGTTAGCTATACTATCTGCGAACACGTAATGTTACGCCATAGGTGGCAGGATCAATCGGATATCCGCTTAAGCTACCAGCCTGGAATACTGTATCAAAGATACCCTGAAACAATTGCTCATCTGTCAGGTTCTTACCCCAAATGCTCAAGTCCCATTGCTCTGAACGAACACCGGCGCTGGCAGATAAAACCATGGAGTCACCTTGCTCTTTTAGAGGGTTTAGGTCAGTTCCCGGATTAAACCCGCTGCGATAATAGGCTTCGCCACGGACATATCCAAATTGATCACCAATTGGCACTTCATAAGTAGCTGTAGAAGATATCGTCCACTTTGAAACACCAGCCAGACGCTGTCCGCTTAGGTCAGTGGTAGGCGTTGGTGAGCCAATAATTGCCGGCCCCTGCAGGAACTCATCATATTTGGCATCAAGATAGGTTGATGCAAATGTAAAGATGAAGTTTTCTGTTGGACGGGCCAGAATATCCAGCTCAAAACCATCAACACTAACCGAACCGGCGTTGGTGAGGTCAAAAGAAATGCCATTAAAGGTGTTGCTTTGGAAGTCAACAAGGGTCTGGTTGAAGACCGCGCCGTTAAATTGAACATGATTGTCAAATAGTTTTGCTTTCCAGCCAAGCTCGTAATTGTGCATAATTTCTGGCTTGTAATCGCGACCAGTTACCGAAGTGTCCTGTGACAGGTTAAAACCACCAGCCTTATAACCACGGCTATAGCTCAAATAGGTGTTGAACTCATCACTCCAGTCATATGACACGATAACATTACCGGTAACCTGACTTTCATCACGGGTGCTGGTAAAGTCATTAGTAGCCCTAAACGGCTGTAAGGCAGCAAAGCCGGCAAATGCGTTACGTGGCAATGGTCCAGGGCTGAATATTCCCGGAGCCAGTGGTGTTCCGGCAGCAGGGAATAATTCAAGGAATTGCAAATTATTCAAATCCAGTGATGAGAACACGTCATCGGTAGTAAATACACCAACAACATCCTTGGTCTCATTAGTGTAACGCAAACCAGTAGTTACGGTCAGTTGGTCTGTGGCATTCCAGTCAACAGAGCCAAATGCGGAATAGCTTTTGGATTTTTGGTTGAAATCAAAGCCAAGACCATCTCCCTGCCTGAAGAATGTGCCGGGGGCTATCGGCCCAGAAAAAAACGGCTGACCCAAATCAGTTGGTAAGCCAATGGCTTGTCCCAGCAGGAATAAACTTTCGACAGTCGAAAGGTTTGCAGCACCGCCGGTAAGCAGATTCGCAAGGTTATCGGCATAGGTTCTCGCATCCTCACCAAATGTGGTGCGGTTTCTCGTGTTAAGATCCTGATTGAAGTAATAACCTCCAATCATCCAGTCAATCTGGCCACTACCATTTGAGGTCAGGCGCAGTTCCTGGGTGAATGTGGTAAAGTCATCATCAACACGGCGATTTTCAACCAAAGAGGCATCAATAAAATCAGCGTCGATATTGCTGGTCTCATCAAACCCGCGATAAGCAGTGATTGAGGTTAAAGTAGCATTGCCAAAGTCATAATTGACTTCTCCAGAAAAGCCGTAGCTCTCGTTCTGGGTGCCAACATTGCCGTTATAGCTTACGACCCGGTCAAACGGATCACCAGTTAACAGGTTAGGTGCGCCGCCGGGCAGGGGATTGGTTAGAGGTCCGCCAAGATCCAATAACGCAGCCAAGGGGCCAGGAGCATGTAAAATCGGCGTGGCGCCACAGCAGCGTTCATCGGTGTTGTTATAATCAGCAATAAAGCGAACGGAAAGATTATCATTTGGCTCGAGCAAAAGCTGTCCGCGAACACCATAGCGGTTGCGGTTGTTTACATCTTCGCCAGTCAGACTGTTAGTAATGAAGCCATCACGCTTGTTCAAATTACCAGAGATGCGAAATGCGGCTTTTTCACTTTCGCCCAACGGGCCGGTTACTGAAGCCTTTGCAATTATTTGGTTGTAATTACCGTAGGAGAACTCTCCTTCGCCGCCATATTCAAACTCAGGCTTTTTGGTGATTATGCTTAAAACACCGGCAGGGGTGTTTTTACCATATAGGGTTGATTGCGGGCCTCGCAGAACCTCAATGCGATCAATGGCAAGGAAGTCGCTAAGGGACGAACCGGCCCGGGAGCGATAAACACCATCAATAAAAACACCAACCGATGGCTCCAGACCTGCGTTAAATCCTGATGTGCCAATACCGCGAATGGCAATTGTTGTTGCCGATGGATTGGCAAATTGCGGAACGGACAAGGATGGAACCAGTACTTGCAAATCGCGGGTGTCGCGAATAGTTGAGTCCGACAGTGTTTCGCTGTCAACGGCACTCATTGCAATTGGTGTATCTTGTAGCGTGCTCTCACGTTTTTGCGCAGTTACGACAATTTCATCTGCAAGCTGCGCCAAGGCTGCGCCAGGAACAACCATGGCAGCAATAATCGCGGTTGACGCAAGAATGCGCCTGTTAAGTAATTTCATTTTATTCCCCTCATCATCGTGTATTTTTACACGGATACTGCCTTTACAGCACTTTTTTATTGATACGTCCAGCCACTAACCCGGTCAGGGGAAAACAAAAGCAAAAATGTGCCATTTGCGAAACATCAGGGTTGGATGTTGAGCTTTGTTCTGTTGGGGTTTGTTGCTGAAACTTAGCATTTATCAGTGAATAACCCCTTGGCATTGTTTCTGGTTTCCGGGAACCAGCCAACAACCTCCCAGATAATCTTGCACCTTTTTGTTATATCCATGTCGTGACTGTGGTCTGTCAATAGTCTGTAAACATCATCTGTTTCAATGGTTTGCTCTATCATTTGCACCCCGCCAGCAGAGGCGCTGTCAAAAATCATTATCTGCCCGGTTCTGTTTGCCGTGCTCCAACTGTCCCACAAGGGTAGTTCTTCACTGCGTCCGCGTGCAGGATTAGCGCTATAGGCGAACTCGGCCCAATAAGACTGCATTATAGTTGCAAGTTGTTCGCGTTCTACTTTGCCTTTTGGGGGGAATATTTGTTTGGAGCCTGGAAAAGTATCAAAAATGCCAAATACAAACGGTAGTTCAATTGCATGAGCAGCACCTAAAAGATGCGCAAAGTCCGAACCAAAAAAGCGTCCTGATTCATCCCAATCAAAACGATAGGCAAAAACTGGGTTTTGCTGTTTGGCGGTAATGCGTTTTGCCTGTTCATCCACTGCTCGTGCGCGCCACATCATGCTTGGGTATTTTGCCATAAGATCATACATTTGTGAATCACGGGGCCTTGGTAGCTGACCAAGGAAATGTGTTACCAATTCAGGATCGGAAATATTAAACAGTTTTGTTTCATCGCGATTTGTTCCGGTAATTAACGGAACAATGGCAAATTCAGCATTTTCAATGGCATATTCAATACCCTGATCTGGCAGCAAGATGTTATCGGCAATGAACATGGCAGACTCAGGTTCACCATTTTTAGCAGCGGCAACAGTAAACAATTGTTCCGGTGTTACATTTCGCAAAAAACTAGCAGTTTCCTGTAGCGAAGCATTTTCAGGCGGGTTAAGACGGGAGACTATTTGTCTGCTGCCCATATATTCCCAGCCATTATCCTTATGGATGCCTTCTCGGGCCTGTTTGATGCTGCGCGAGGTGAAATACCCGCTTTGGATAATTGCTCCGTGAAACAGGCCTTGAGCTGCGGGCATGGCCAGCAAGCTGGCAATATTGTGTCCTCCGGCGGATTCGCCAAAAATAGTGACCCGGCCCGGATCTCCGCCAAAGCTTGCGATATTATCCTGCACCCAGTTAAGGGCGGCAATTATATCAAGAGTACCGTAATTTGGTGAATTTTCTATACCGCCTTTGGTGCTATCTTGCAAAGCTTCATGGGAAAACCAGCCCAAAGGCCCAAGCCGGTAATTTATAGTAACTGCTATCAGATTATGAGCTTTTGCGATTTTTTCTGAATTATATAGACCGCCAAAGCCTGAGCGATTGCTACCACCATGAATAAAAACCATAACCGGCAACTTGTCGGCATTTGCAGGCACGTTATCTTTCGTAAATGGTGGAGCCCATATGTTCAGGTACAGACAGTCCTCAGAACCGGTAAGGCGCCCTGAATTTGCAGTTGCATCTGTGCCGTCACCGATCTGTAAGCATTTGATTGAGCTGTCCAGCGCGGGTAGGGTTCCTGTCCATTTTTGCGCTGGCTCCGGTGGTCTCCAACGCAAGTCACCCACAGGAGGACTGGCAAATGGTATCTTTGCCCAGCGATGAGCGCCATTTGTTGTGATTGAGCCGATGACCTTGCCATTGATGATGGTTCGTTCTGTTTGCTCATTGGCTG
>JALSYJ010000268.1 GCA_027071965.1 Robiginitomaculum sp.
ACGACTATCACATTGTCAATCCGAGTCCTTGGCCACTTGTAGGCGCTGTTTCCGCATTTGTGCTGACATTTGGCGGGGTTGCGTATATGGCCGGGCTTTTCGGCATACCGGAAGGTTCACCTTATTTGATGATTTTGGGCTTTGTGGGCGTTCTGATCACCATGTATGGCTGGTGGGCCGATGTGATCCGCGAAGGCAAACAAGGCGATCACACGCCGGTTGTTGAACTGGGCATGCGCTATGGCATGGTTTTGTTCATCATGTCCGAGGTTATGTTCTTTGTGGCCTGGTTCTGGATGTTCTTTGAAGGCGCAATGTTTATAGAAATTCGCGGTGCCGGAGTTTGGCCGCCGGAAGGTATTGAGACCTTTAATCCATGGCATCTGCCTTTGGCTAATACCATGGTATTGCTGTTATCTGGTACCACTGTTACCTGGGCACACCATGCGCTGATCGAAGGTAATAGAAAAGACGCAAAGATCGGGCTTCTGTTGACGGTTTTGCTTGGTATGGCGTTTACCACACTGCAGGCCATTGAATATGCCGAAGCAGGATTTGCTTTCTCTGGAAACCTCTATGGTGCCACCTTCTTTATGGCCACAGGCTTTCACGGAGCTCATGTGATCATCGGCACTATTTTTCTGGCAGTTTGTCTGTTCCGCTTAATGGCTGGTGCCTTTACTCCAAAACATCATTTTGGATTTGAGGCAGCCGCATGGTATTGGCACTTTGTGGACGTGGTCTGGTTGTTCCTGTTCGTCTTTGTTTATGTCGTATATGCAGGGTGAGGATAAATTCACCAGTTGGCCGGGGTTTTCTTGGAAAATGCCCGAACTGTGGTGAGGGTAGATTATTCGCAGGCTATCTGACATTTGCAGAAGCCTGCGAGTCCTGCGGTACCAAATTTAATCAGGATGATGCTGGCGATGGCCCGGCGGTTCTGGTGATGAGTGTTGTCGGCTTTCTGATCGTAATTCCTGTTTTGGCGGTGGAAAAAATATTCCAGCCGCCAATCTGGGTTCATTCCTTGCTGTGGCTGCCGCTTGCAACAATATTGGTGGTGGTTCTGCTGCGCCCATTTCGTGGGCTTTGGTATGGCTTGATGTTCAAACATGATGCCAGGCCCGGGGTGCTGGATACCTCAAGGCCCGAAGAGGAAGATAATCAATGATTTATTTTCGCCCGGCCTTGTGGATGAGTATTTTTTTGTTGTTGTCTTTGGCAATATTGGGCTCTCTTGGAACATGGCAATTACAGCGACTGCAATGGAAGCAGGATTTAATTGCCAAGCTGAATGCCAGCAATAGCGCTCCGGCAGTTGCGCTTGCAAGCCTTTATGATGACAAAACAAATATTGATCAGAAGGCAGAATGGAAAAAGGTAATTGTGCCGGGGCAATATCTTGCGGATTTTGATGCCCGCAAACTTTATGGGCTGCGTGATGGCAAGCCGGGGTTTTATACCATTAAGCTCTTCAAACCAGATGCAGGGCCAGTGCTCTTTGTGGTAAGGGGCTTTGTTTCAGATCATGAGGCAGCAAATCTTGCACTTCCGCCATCAGGAAACGTGCAGTTGCAAGGCTTGCTGCGGCCGGTGGGAGAGCGGCGGCGGATGGTTCCTGCTCCAGATATTGAGAACGGACTTTGGTTTTGGCGGGATTTGCCGGCTATGGCTGCGGACTTGGGATTTGATGAAAATTTTGAAACCAGATTTACACTGGATCTGATTGCAAGTGACAGCAATAGTCCGTGGCCAATGCCGACTGGAGCGCCTCCGACACCGGTGAATAATCATCTGGACTATGCCTTGACCTGGTTTGGATTGGCTTTGGTTTTGTTGATTATATATCTGCTTTGGCATCGGCAGAACGGGCGGCTAAAGTTCGGTTAAAATAAAATTTGGGTATGAGGGATTGGTTTTGGCTTTATTTCGATCAGATTATGCTGATAGCGGTGATGAATTGCATTTTGGTCAGGTATCTTTGCGTCCGCCGCAATTATCAGATTATGACGAATGGGCCAGACTGCGCGCAGGCAGTCAGGGATTTTTACAGCCATGGGAGCCAAAATGGGCCAGTGACGAGTTAACCCATTCTTCGTTTAAGCGGCGGGTGCGGCGTTATCATGAGGATCGTTTGCGCTCACTGGCTTATGCATTTTTGGTGTTTAGGGTGTCCGATGACAGGCTGGTTGGCGGCTGTAATGTGTCCAATGTGCGCCGTGGAGTGGCGCAGACAGCATCGCTTG
>JALSYJ010000269.1:0-3528 GCA_027071965.1 Robiginitomaculum sp.
AATGCGCAAACCTGCCGCTTCGATTTTGGCATTGATAGCCCCGGTAAGATTGCGGGCAGTTGCGTCTGGTTTAATTATGGAGAAAGTCTGTTGAATTGCCATTGATGGCTCCTGTTGTCTACAAAGGAAGATTTATTGCTGGCGCGCCTATACCAGCGCTTTATCCGCTTGTGAAGCCGTGTTAGCAAACACTAAAGACCAGTAAGCTCCCAAAACTGTTTAGGAGCTGTTTTTATAAGAAGCGCGCCCCATGTTACATGTCAATAATATCACCATTCGCATGGAAGGGCGGGTTCTGATCGAGGATGCCAGCTTTGCCCTACCAACTAAAACCCGAATGGGTGTGGTAGGACGAAATGGCACCGGAAAATCCACATTGTTTAAGGCTGTCACCGGAGATATAAGCCCGGATCAGGGAGAAATCCGCATCAAAAAAGGCGCAAGAATAGGCGCTGTTGCCCAAGAGGCTCCCGGTGGCCCAATCAGTATACTAGACTTCGTGCTACAAGCCGACAAGGAACGCCAAAGCCTGTTATTGCGTGCTGAAACTGCCATAGATCCTACTGAGATTGCTGATATCCAAACCCGATTACAAGATATTGAAGCTCACAGCGCCGAAGCCCGCGCCAGCACTATTCTAGCCGGTTTACGCTTTGATACTGCGGCGCAAAGCCGGCCCTGCAGCGACTTTTCCGGCGGATGGCGAATGCGGGCGGCTTTGGCTGCTATTTTGTTCTCCAAGCCTGACCTGTTATTGCTTGATGAGCCAACAAATTATCTTGATCTGGAAGGTGCTATCTGGCTTGAAAATCATTTGCGCAAATATCCCGGTGCCGCGCTGATCGTTTCTCATGACCGTGATCTGCTTAATCAATCGGTACATAAAATTGCACATCTGGCCAATAAGCGTATCCGTACATTTGAAGGTGGCTACGATGATTTTCAGCGCTTGCTAGCTGAAAAACAACGGCTGGACATGGCTATGATGGCCAAACAGGAAGACCAGCGCCGCAAAATGCAAACCTTTGTGGATCGCTTTCGATACTCGGCAGCAAAGGCAAAACAGGCGCAGTCACGCATTAAAATGATGGAAAAAATGCAGCCCGTAGCCACACTGGTACAAAACCCGGTAGCTCCGTTTGACCTGCCTGATCCGCAAAAACCCATGGCACCTCCGATTATCCGGCTCGAAGAAGCAGATGTGGGCTATGAGGATAGCAATCCTGTATTGCGTGACCTTAACTTGAGTATTCAGGCCGATGACCGGATTGGGTTGCTGGGACAAAACGGTGAAGGCAAATCTACCTTCGCCAAACTGTTATCCGGGAAACTAAATGTGATGGCAGGTAAAAAATACCAGCACAAAAAACTGCAAATCGCATATTTCGCCCAGCATCAATTGGACGTGCTTGACCACAACCTTACCCCTTTGGATCATATTATGGAGCTGATGCCCGATGCGACCGAAGCTCAGCGCCGGGCCAGATTGGGGCGCTTTGGCCTGGGGTTTGATCAGGCGGAAACCAAAACCAGAGACCTTTCCGGTGGAGAAAAAGCCAGACTGCTGCTTAATCTTATTTGTTTCTCCGGGCCGCATTTGCTGATTTTGGATGAGCCGACCAACCATCTGGACATGGACAGTCGTCTGGCTTTGGCTGATGCGCTTGATGCCTATTCGGGGGCGATATTGCTAATAAGCCATGACCGCAGCCTGATTGAACGCTGTATCGAGCGGCTGTGGCTGGTAAAAGATGGCAGCGTGCAGCCCTATAATGGCGATATGGATGAATACAAGCAATTGGTCTTGAAAAAGGATCGCAAGCAAAAATCAAAAAACAAGCCGCCTAAAAAGGTCGATCAACGCAAAATAACGGCTTCTGAACGCGAGGGGCTGGCTCCGATACGGCGCAATATTGAACGGTTGGAAAAAGAAATAAACCGCCTGACCGCAGGCATTGCCAGTATTGACAGCGCGCTGGCCTCACCGGACTTGTATGAACGCGACCCGGCACAGGCAATGGAGTTCAACCGTAAACGCAGCCGGGCCATTGAGCGCTTAAACATGCTGGAAGAGCAAACATTGGCCGAAATGGAAAAACTGGAAGAACTGCAAAACCCCGCGCTCAACTAGCCGCTAGGCGATAGCGCAGACAGAGAGTCCTCAACTAGCCGCTAGGCGATAGGACAACAAGAACTTCCCACTATTGGCTGAAAATGCAAGATTCCTATCTGTCGCATTTATCATACGCAAAACCGGTTCCCACTTTTGCTGAAAATGCAAGATTCCTATCTGTCGCATTTTCGAACCGCAAAACCGGTTCCCACTTTTGCTGAAAATGCAAGATTCCTATCTGTCGCATTTTCGAACCGCAAAACCGGTTCCCACTTTTGCTGAAAATGCTCTAGCCACACCACAAGCGGCCAATAACACCTTGTTCGGTAACATCAAGATTAAGGCGTTTTGGATTATGGTCTTTTGTGATCATCTGCCCAGGCAGTATGATGCGGATCAATTGCCGAAAGCTACGGCTCCTCAAAGAAGACAACGCCTGTCCTTGCAAAAACGACAGCTCACTGGCTCCGCAATCGCCTGACTGTGCCTTTTGCCGGTCATGGCTGTCGGTTACATGTCCGGTGCCGGTGGCTGAACGGCGCAGCCCCTGAAGTGGTTGTATTGTGCTGGTACTGACCGGTGTGCGTGGTGCAGCTTTTGGCGGTGCAAAGCCGCCATTTATGTCGCTGTCAGGGGCAGACTCTGGTGTAGAATAATCAATATCAACTGATTGCTTGCGCCCATAAACTTCTGCCCTCTCCTCCGGCGTAAGGCAGGCGGCAAGAAAAACCGGAAGCAAAAACGCCAAAACAATCATGCTTTGATTCCGCAGACAGGCCATGCTCAACTCCGTATTTAATCAGGCCATATTCTTCCACACACCTGATTCGTTCTGCTTCCAGTATAATACGGTTTGCCCCTTTGCCTTAGATCGTTTCCAAAGTCCTCTGGCCTGTTGCACCGCCGCCTCATCAGCGCCGTCAAATATTAAGATCACCCGCTCATATCCTTCGAATTTATCCGGATCAGCACCATCCAGCAAAATGGCAATTTTTGCATCATTCTCATTGTGCACATCAGCACTTAACAAGACCGGTTGCAGGTGCGCACGCGGCGTATCAGCAGTGCCATGCGGCAGGAAACTGTCTTCACGCCACGTCCATAGCCATTCATCCAGCCACTTTATGCGTTCATGATCTGGTGAGCTGATCAGTACGCGCCAGTTTCTGGCCAGACTTTTCTCAAGCAGTCCAGGTAAAACCTGATCCAGCGGGGTGCGCTCCAGATGATAGAACCAAAGCTCCATCACCTTTGCCTAACTTTCGTGGTATTCGGCAATAAAACGATCCAGCAAACGCACACCAAAGCCAGTCGCCCACACGGACTCTCTTGGGTCTGGGCGCTTCTCTTTCCATGCCATGCCGGCAATGTCTATGTGTGCCCACGGCACATCACCGACAAAACGCTGCAGGAAT
>JALSYJ010000269.1:3538-8784 GCA_027071965.1 Robiginitomaculum sp.
TATCGGCATTAGGCGTATCAATCAGCTTGTCATAACCGGAACCCAAAGGCAGACGCCATACGGGCTCCCCGGATAATTTGCCCGCAGAAGTCAAGTCTCCCGCCAGACTATCATCATTGCAAAAAAGACCTGCATTTTCATGGCCAAGAGATACAATAATAGCTCCGGTAAGGGTCGCCAGATCAATAATCCTGCTCGGCTTAAAGCTGGTTAGACCATACCAAAGCGCATCCACCAGCACCAGCCGCCCTTCAGCATCAGTATTTTGTATTTCAATGGTTTGACCATTGGCGGAGGTTACAATATCGCCAGGACGGGTAGCCAGCGCATCTGGCATATTCTCGACAAGCCCAACAATGCCAATGACATTGGCTTTGGCTTTGCGACCGGCCAGCGCCCGCATAACACCAGTTACCGCTGCTGCACCACCCATGTCTCCTTTCATGTCCCACATACCATTACCGGGTTTTAAGGAGATGCCACCAGTGTCAAAGGTTACGCCCTTGCCGACCAATACCACGGGCGCTTCGCCTTTGGGGCCGCCAAACCATTTCATTATCGCCAGCTTGCTACCATATTTTGAACCAGCGCCCACACTAAGCAAAGCATTCATACCAAGCTTGCCCATGTCTTTTTCATCAAGAATCTCAATTTCAAGACCATTCTTTGATAAAGACTCTACCCGCTCAGCAAAGCTTTCAGGGTGAATCATATTTCCGGGTTCAGAAACCAAATCACGGGCCAAATGCACCCCTTCTGCTACCGCATCCAACAGGGAAAATTCGTCCCTCGCCCGCTTTTTATTGGAGGTTTCAATGCAAATGCTGGTGATTGATGGTTTCTTGTTCTCTTGTAGTTTAGTGCGATGCCGATCAAAACGATAGGCAGCAAGCTTGGCCCCAAATGCAATACGCGCACAATACGAGCCATCAAGATCGCCGGTAATAAATGTCAGTTCCTGTTCACCGCTGGTCAATACCTTTTGCAACACGCCAGCACCAAAAGCCTCCCACGCTAAAGTCATATCATTGTTCTGCTCGCCGACGCCTGCAATTATTATCCGGCTGGCGTTAACACCAACAGGGGCAAGCACTTCGATAATTTGAGCTGGCTTACCCTCAAACCGTGAACTGTCGATGGCACGGCGAATCGCACCGCCGCTGGCGTCGTCCAAGGCATTGGCCGCATCGCTAAATTTGGAACCGGCGAAAATAGCAACACAAACAGCCCCTTTGGTGCTGGCTTGCTCTGTGAACTTGAATTTCATGTTTTTTTCCTGATTTTTTTATAGAACACTATCATTTAGACATACTAATTTGGATATTGTAACCTGACCCTGTACAATGGTACACACAAGGCACCTCTTGGTACAATATTGGTAACGGACACAAGAGCAATAGAGAAGCCCGCATATGCAATTAACGGACAAGCCTTAAGTGACCTTATTACAATCCTATTTTTTCAGACAGATATTGCGCCCATTACTGGTCACCTCCCTTGTTCTGGCAATCCTTGCCTTATTGACACAAAGCTTATCATCACTTGACCTGATTGTGGAAAACCGGGCCAGCCTGATTGCAGTGCTGAAAATCACTCTTCTCGCATTGCCGCAATTGTTTGCCATAATCCTTCCCTTTGCCATTTTTATTGCGATCGGTTACGCAATACAGCAATTGCAAAGCGACAATGAGATTATGGTTGCATATGCAGCCGGAATGACCCAGTGGCAAATTCTTTCACCTGCCCTGCGCGTGATCAGCTATGCTGTACTTGTTAATCTGCTACTAAATCTGTTTGCACAGCCAATGGCTTTTCGATCCATGCGCGAAACCATCTATCAGGTAAGATCCGATCTCGCCACCGCAATAATTCGCCCGGGAGAATTCGTATCACCCGCGGTAAACTTAACAATATTCGTTAGGGAAATGAATAATGGCCTTATGTCAGATGTGTTTATTCACGATGGCAGGGACGAAGAAAACCCTATGACCTTCTTTGCAAAATCAGGGGCCTTTGCCAATATATCTGAAAAGCCCTCGATTACCCTGAACAACGCATCAAGGCAGAATCTATCTGAAGGCGGGGTGCTGGAATTTTTACAATTTTCAAGCACCTCATTTGAACTGAACGGGGTTATAGAACCACAAGGGGAGCTGCTTTATAAATACTCTGATCGCTATATTAGCGAGCTTTTCAACCCGGATCCGTTAAATTTCTGGGAAATGCAAAATGCAGATAATCTGCGTGCTGAGGGGCATTATCGACTGGCATCACCACTTTATAATTATACTTTAGGACTACTTGCATTGCTTGCACTGTTGGGTGGGGAATTCAACAAGCTGGGCTATGGCCGAAGACTCGTAATGTTTGGCGCCGTGGCACTGGTGGTTCGCCTTGTGGGATTTACTATCACCTCTGCTGCGCAAGACATGCCCGGCCTAAACGCACTGCAATATATTTTTCCGATAACTGTAAGCCTGCTCTGTATTGGCGCCTTGCTGCGCAACAAACGAGCCGTGCCAGAAACATCATTGGCAGGTGCGTAAATGGGTACTTTAAGTCGCTATTTGTATAAGCAAACCAGTTTGGGCCTGATACTTGCGTTCACCATAATCATATCTCTGGTGATTCTGATTGATTTTGTGGAATTATCCCGACAATTTGGTTCCTTCTCCCAGGTTTCAACACTTTCAATCTTGTACTTGAGCCTGCTTAAAATGCCTGGCGTGCTTGAGCAGACACTACCGTTTATTGTGCTGTTTGGCGTAATGTGGAGCATGTTCCGCCTCAACCGGCGCTCAGAGCTAATAGCAATGCGCGCAGCAGGTTATTCAGCTTGGAGATTTGTCGCCCCTCCGACAATAATTGCCTTGATCTTGGGCGTGTTGAGCATGACCGCACTTAATCCGGCAGTCGCTGCCTTGAATGAAAAGTTTGAAACAGAGCGCGTAAAAATATCAAGAAGTATCGGTGCGCCAGTATCCGGCAATCAGGAGAACATCTGGATGCGAGAGGCAACAGAAACCGGGGCTCTCATTATTATGGCAAAAGACACCAATCCGCAAACAGCGGAACTATTGAAAACAACCTTTTATTTTTATCATCTTGATGAAACCGGAACACCGGTATTTGAAAACAGGATTGATGCTAAAAGCGCGATACTTAAATCCGGTTTCTGGAAACTTGAGAACGCATTTGAAACCCGCCCCAGAGAATTGCCAATCCGTCATCAGACTTTTGAAGTCCCGACCGATCTTGATACCAACACATTGCTGAAAAAAATTTCCCCCAATCAAACAAATTCATTTTGGAGCCTGCCGCAAATGATTAAAAATGCTCGTGCGGCAAATCTGGATTCAAGTCGCTTTGAATTGCAATGGGGCCGTCTGCTGTCTCTTCCGCTTACTCTGGCAGCCATGGCAATTATCGGCGCTTCATTCAGCTTTAGGCTAAGCCGATTGGGAGGCGCATTTGGAATGATGATAACTGCTGGTGCCATTGGGTTTTTCCTGTATTTTGCCGGAGACCTGCTTGAAGCATTAGGGGCAACAAGGGTTCTACCTCCCCTGCTTGCTAGTTGGGCTGCTCCTGCCTTTATTTTCTTTGCCGGTCTGGCTCGCATTACCATCATTGAGGATGGTTGATCCTGTCGCAATTCATGATAAACGTGCAAAATAATATTTGCCTTACCCACGCCATAATACCGACAACAATGTGCTAGAGTAACGAAGAAAACGGCAAAAACCAAAGAGAAACGGATACGACCTTTATGTTTGACTTTTTATTTCGGCCAAAACTTTGGGGACTAGCTGGTATTTTCTCACTGGTTTTTTTGATGCCGGCTTTCGCCGAAGAGCCAGATGCCGCCTCGGAATTTGAGCAAGGAGCTGTGTTTCTTGAAGCTGATGAAATGTTCAAGGACCCGGAGCAAAATCGCTATGTAGCCCGGGGTGACGTTGAGGCCAGATATGAAAACAGAATTTTACGAGCCAATGAGGTCATCTATTTCCCCGATGCGGGCAAAGTCCATGCCAAAGGCTCTGTAATAGTGGTTGAAAGCGATGGAACAGTTTCTTTTGCTGATGAGGTGGAGTTGGACGAGGATCTGACCACCGGGGTTGCGCTTGGTTTTTTTGCCCGTCTTGAAAACAATGCAAAAGTTGGTGCCACGCACGCTATTCATTCTGATAATGGGCGCGTTAATTCTTTGAGAAAAGCATTTTACACAGCTTGCGAATCCTGCGCGCGCGAAGATGGCACCTCCAGCAAACCAACCTGGCGCCTGCGCGCTCGCGAAGCCATACAGAACCAGGACGATAAAATGTTTTATTATCGCGATGCCGTCCTGGAGGTAAAAGGAGTGCCATTGCTGTATTCCCCGTATTTTGCTCATGCTGACCCAACAGCCGGGCGGCGATCCGGGCTGTTATTTCCCAATATTGGCCAGTCGCAAAAATATGGTTTTTACATTCAACAGCCATATTACAGGGTTTTATCCGAATACTCTGATGTAACCATTACCCCACGAATATTCACCGGCAAGCGTCCGCTGATATTCGGAGAATATCGCCGCAATTTTTATTCCGGATCTGTAAAAATAGACGGCGGCATTACCAAAGAACAAGAATTTGACGGACTTGGGCAACGCTTTGGACAAGACAAGTTTCGCGGCTATATATTTGGACAGGGAAAATTTGATCTAGGCAGTAATACATATTGGGGGTTTAGTGCTGAAGCGGTCAGTGATGATTTGTTTTTCCTGCGCTATGATATTCCCTACAGACAGACCAGGGGCCTGTTCAGGAACAGCTCAAACCGTCTAAGCAATCAATTATACGCCGTACGCCAGACCAGCGACTTTTATGGAAGCATTGCTGCTATTCGCTATCAGGGGCTTCGCGGTGGTGATGTTGACCGGGAGTTGCCAATAGCGGCTCCTTTGGTGGATATCAAAAAGGTGATCAGCAACACTCCTGTCGGCGGCAAATTCACTGTAGGCTTAAATACTGCCGTCCTGACCAGACTGGATGGCATTGACAGCAGAAGAGCCTCTGTATCCTTGGATTGGGATAGGCGATTTGTCACCAAAAACGGCATTGTTGCAAAACCCTTTGCTACGGGTCGTGCCGATGTTTACAGCATACAAAATCAGGAATATGTAGCTGATCTTGGTACGGACACCCAAAGTTTTGGCCGGGCTCTTGGTGTGGTGGGAGCCGAGGTGCGCTGGCCGTGGATAAAACCCG
>JALSYJ010000270.1 GCA_027071965.1 Robiginitomaculum sp.
AGCAAAT
This sequence comes from Robiginitomaculum sp., assembly GCA_027071965.1. GTDB lineage: Bacteria > Pseudomonadota > Alphaproteobacteria > Caulobacterales > Maricaulaceae > Robiginitomaculum_B. The sequence goes on from JALSYJ010000270.1 coordinate 8, forward strand.
ACGGTCAAGGTTTCAGTTTCCACTGTCAATGAGAGAATTCGCAAGCTGGAGCGGGCAGAAAAAATAACTGCCTGGCGGGCAATACTTGATCCAAAACAGGTGGGGCTGGATTTGTGTGCCTTTATTTTTCTGGATATGGCCTATGAGCATGAACAGGAAAATTGCAACAAGCTTGCCGCTTTGCCAGAGGTGCAGGAACTGCACCATATAAGTGGCGAGCATTCCTACCTGCTAAAGGTGCGCGTAGCTGATACGTCCGCCCTGCAGCAACTGTTACAGCAATATATCAAGCCATTGTGCGGCCCCGGCGGTACGACTTCAATGGTAGTTTTAAGTACGGAAAAAGAAACTTCTGAAATGACGGTGTCATAATGCGGGATCAGGATAAAACCGACGGTAGGAAAAGCCTTCTTGAAGAAGATATGGGACACAAAATATGGTCGGCATTACAATCATACCGGCTGGCGAGTGAACAGGAAGAAACTCCGGCATTATTGCAACAGAGCGCCGACTTCCTTGCCAGTGAAATGAAGCTTGAAGACTGGATACGAAATGGCGGTATGAGCCAGGATAATTTTACCGAATTCTTGCAGCCATATTTGCAGCACAGTAATCATCTGCATCATCCGGGATTTCTTGGCCATCAGGTCGCGGTGCCGCATATTGGTTCCTCAATTGCCGATATGGTGCATGGAGTTATCAACAATCCGATGGCGGTTTATGAGATGGGCCCGACAGCCGCAGTCATTGAACGTGTGGTGATCAATTGGATGCTGGAGAAAATTGGTTGGCGCTCCTTTCGTAAAATAACGGATTTTACCTCATATTCGGGTCAGCCGGGTGGAGTTTTGACCCATGGTGGCTCACTGGCCAATTTAACAGCGGTGCTGGCCGCACGGGCCGCTTTTTCGCCAGAAGCATGGGACAAAGGCACTCCGGGCGATCTGGCATTGATCACGCCACAGTCCAGTCATTACTCAATGGCCCGCGCCGCCAGTATTGCCGGAATTGGATCGCAGGCGATTTTTCCGGCTTTGGTGGATGAGCTGGGTGTGCTGCGCCCGGAGCGGCTGGAGCAGGTTCGGGCGGAGGCCGTTGATCAGGGAAGATCCGTATTCATGGTTTCTGCCAATGCCTGCGCCACTGTAACCGGATTATATGATCCCATAGATGAAATAGCAGATTTTTGTCAGAATTACGGGATATGGCTGCATATTGATGGCGCTCACGGGGCAAGTGCCTTGGCATCTGATAAAGAGCGGCATTTATTAAAAGGAGTGCACCGCGCAGATTCCATTATCTGGGATGCTCATAAAATGTTGCGTACTTCGGCCCTGTGCGCCGGGATCTTATTTCGTCAGCAAAAACATCTGGCGCAGATATTTTCCCAGGAAGAAGACTATATCTCCTTTGGAAACACCGACTATGGCTTTGATATGGGTGAGTTTACAGTTGAATGCACCAAGGCCCATCTGGGAACCAAGCTGTTCTGGGTTCTGGCGATGGAGGGTGAAGCTAAAATTGGCAAATTCATTGAAAAGCAATATTCAGACACCAAAGAGTTTTATCATCTAATAAGTTCAGAACCGGATTTTGAGTGCCCATATCTGCCGCAATCCAACATTTTGTGTTTCAGATATCTGCCTTTGCCCCATAATAAGCAGGTTTGCTTGCGTAAAAAAATACTGGAGCAGGGCAATTTCTATATCACCAGCGCCAGTATCGGGGATAAGTCCTATTTACGGCTGGTGGTAATGAACCCCTTAACCAGTAAAGAGACTGTTTACCGCTTATTGCGCGAGATAAGGAAAACGGCAGAATCAGTCAATTAGCGCCTCACCTGACCTATAGCTCTTTTACATTATCATCTACTTTGCGCTCTATCAGCAAGCGGCGTGGGTCGAGCAAGATGTATTTTGGTTTTTGCTTCATATCGAACGAAAGCCGGGTTTCTAGCTGATTTACCCGAACCCGCTCTAACCTTATCCACTCATCACCCCAGGTGTCTTTTGGATCTTTATCGTAAAACCCTATCTCCACCCATTCGTTTAATTCCTCATCATCTATTTTCGTCACGGACGTTTCTTTTCCGGTTTCCTCCGAAGCAATTTTCTTGTCAACAAGTGCTGTAAAACTGACATTGTAATCACCCTTTGCATTCTCGGTCACCGAAACATCATCGGCAATTTTCAAATCCCAAAAAGTGATGCGATTCCAATAATCAGTAATT
>JALSYJ010000271.1 GCA_027071965.1 Robiginitomaculum sp.
TCTCCATACCAGATGCCTTCGCCACGGGAGAAAATCGCAGCGCCGTTTTCAACGCCACGATCCTCAATGTCATTTTCCGGGTTGTGGCGATCTGCAATATCCACCCATTGCACATCAAGCCATTGCCAAGAGCGCACGTTTTTACCCTTGGACAGGGGCCAATTGCGTAAATCTCGTCCCGGCTGTCCTATGACCATAAGTGCCTGAAAACGGCCGCTATCGGCCCCGGTCATTTCGCCTGGAATATCAGGCACAAAGCGATAGAGCAGGCTGTTATGACCCCAGTCATCCTGCGTAAGATAGACAATACCAGTAGCCGGGTCTACGGCTGCTGCCTCATGCTTGAAGCGGCCCAGACCTTTTAAGGGTACAGGATCCTGCAGGCCAAGTTCTGGATCTGCTATTACTTCAAAGGCCCAGCCATGATCTTTTGTGCCTTTTTCGCCGGCTCTGGCGCGGGTTTCCTCGCAACTGATCCAACTGTTCCACGGTGTTGGCCCGCCCGCACAATTATCATAGGTGCCGGTAAGTGCCAGCCATTGGTGCTTCACATGAAGTGGGCCAGGATCAATCACCAACCCGGTAACACCACCGGCCATTGCTCTGCCGCTTTTGTGAAAGTCATAAATTTTTGAGCGATCCACCACATCAAGCAGTTCATCATCCTTGCCAAAGGGAGATACAGGCTTGCCAGCCCGAATATCCTCTTTTGCCAGATCTTTGGCGTTTAGTTCATGGTTACGCATCAAGATTGTGGTGCCGTTTTTGCCGGCAAAGGCGGCCATGCCGTCAGGGTCTGCGGGAACGCGCAAGCCATCACTCATTTTTTCACCGGACTGAGACAGGATTTTGTATTCAAATCCTCTAGGAAGATCCAGAATTCCTTTTGGGTCTGGAATTAGTTTACCGTATTTATCAAGGGTAATTTCCAAAGAATTACGATCATTACCACATGCCGCCAGTACGGACAGGCCACCAAAGGCAGCACTTACCGCCAGCCCGGATTTTAGTATATTGCGTCTTGACAGGTTCATTAAACAGCTTTCATCAAATAAGGATCAAAATGAGCATTTGCGTATCAATGCCCAGTATAAATGCTTTTGGGTGATTCTACACTGCTCAATCGCGTTTAAGACCAAATACGGCAGTAAAAATGCTTATTCTGTTTTCCCACGGGATAAGGATAAGGGCAGGTACGCAGTGTTGCCAGACTGCCCGTTTGTTTAACAGCAGGCAAGTGCGCAAAACCTTTGATACTATTGGGGTTTGAGAAAATATTTACCTGTCAAAGAGCGTATTTGTCGGGGGCTTTGCCCCAACTATTACATTATAACAGGTTTAAGGTTGGCGGGCATCATTATCACTTATCCCCGGCCCTCAAGGGTCAGCCAGTATGACCAAGGGTCATTTAAGGGTAAGTTTATTAGCACAAAGTGCTGTTTTGGTATGATTACAGGGTGGCCCAAGTATCACTCAAGGGACAGCAAAAATTGCGCTGACCCTTAGCACTGACCCTCACTTACGTCCTACGCGACGTAAGTCCATCCTTGCAATAATAATGGCATGAATTAGTAGCCTTAGTTGGGCAGGATTTGAACTTCCCGTCCGGCGATTTAGAGCACTTACCCCTCAACCCCGCCTTCTTAGTTGTCCTAACGCTTCGCTGCTTTAGTACGCATGTTTCCTCTTCTCCCATTAAGAGAGGGGCATTTTCGCAAATCTAGCCACTGCGTTGTTTAATCATCGCAACCGTCATACAGGGTTTTAAGTTCAAAGCTCGTTTGCTTTTGATGTTGGAACCATAAGCTTTGATGTATCGACGGAAATATGTTCGCAATCTGTGGTGCCGGTCAGATGAACAACCGGAGTAGTAAACTCATAGAGGCGGGAAATTTGCGGCACCGATAACATGGCTGTGATGGCTTCTTCTTCGTCTTCTTCTTCCGGGGCCTCCCAGGAGAACCCGAACACACCAAGAATTACCGCAAGCATAGCCTGCAGCAATGTTTCAAACAAGGCTTGCAAAAATTCAATCATCGATTCAGTTCCATTACACGCCATCATTGCATATTTTTATCAAAGATCAAGGTATGTTCGTGAGTTGAACTAATTTCATGGCCAAATTTACTTGCAAATTGCTGATTGAGAGCCAATATGCTGCTCCTAACTTTGGAGCATCGCCCGTGTCACGACTGACCCGTACAGCCAATTCAGCCATGATGGCATCTCTTATCAGCCACTTATTATGCTGTGGACTGCCGGCCATTATCAATCTTCTTGCACTGATTTTAGGGCTTGGAACTTTGTCGGCAATGGCACCATGGATTGGTGTGTTACACGATAATTTGCATAAATTTGAGGAAGTATTATTGCTGATCTCGGCATTGACGCTTGGGTTTGGGCTCTGGGCCAACAGGGTTTCATCACAGCGAAGCTGTATTACAGAAACCTGTCAGCATGAGCCTTGTGCCCCTAAGAAACAGCAATCCAGAATAATCCTGATCATTGCAAGCATATTATTCGGGATCAATATGGGTGCATATATCTGGCATCAGTTCTCATGAACAGTCTGCAAGTAAAAGCCCACGATCTTATCGCTGTTTATGGCCTGTTGCGGGCCGGGCAAAGCGGTTTTAAGAAATTCAAATTGGGCAGTTTTTTTTCCTATGTCGGGCCATGCAGTATTTCCGGTATCTTATTGGATATGGGTGGATTTCCCGGCCTGTTTGCAGGTAAGGGCAGTGTGAAGGGTGATTTGTTTCGGGTTATTGATCCTGAAATCATGTCAAAGCTCGATGAATTTGAAGACTTTTGGCCGAAAAGCAGCAAGACCAGCCGCTATGATCGCAGATTGACCAATTTGCTTGACCCTGAAAATACCAAGGCCTGGGTATATCACTGCCTGTTACCGCAAACCGGTCGGGAGTTGGTGCCGGATGGGAATTGGGTAAACTGGTATAAGCAGCACTGGGGGGCAGGCCCTTATTCAGATGGACATATTTGAATATTTAATTCTTCGGCTCCCTCTACCATGGCGGTAATTTTATCACCGGGACGCACAGGTCCGACACCGGCTGGCGTGCCGGTAAACACCAAGTCTCCGGGCAATAAATGAAACAGGTGTGATAATTGCGAAAGCAATTTCTCCACTGGCCAGATCATCTGGTTTATGTTTGCCGATTGTCTAAGCTGTCCATTTACCCATAGGGATATGGCAAGGTCTGGATTGGCCGGGAACTCTTGTGTTTGAACAATATCTCCCATCGGTGCGGAATGATCAAAAGCCTTGGCCGTGTCCCATGGCTGCCGGTTTTTTTTGGCTATAGCCTGCAAATCCCGCCGGGTAAGGTCTATTCCGGTAGCCATGCCAAAAATTGCAGCTCGGCAGGTTTCAGTATCTGCCTTTAACAATGGCTGGTTTAAGGCAATCACCAGCTCCACTTCGTGATGCAGCTCATTACAGGCCAAAGGAAAGGCAATAGAGCTGTTATTGCCAATAAGCGCATCGGCAGGCTTGGTAAAAAATATCGGCGAAGAGGTATCAATCCTGCCACCCATTTCGTGTATGTGCTCGCTGTAATTTTTCCCGACACAAAAAATTCGCCTGACCGGAAAGCGCAAATCACTGTTTGCGATTTTGGCGCTGACGGGCCTTGGTGCCGGAAACAGGAAATCATCAGACATTTCTGTAGTTTCCTTAATTATCCGCAGGTGTAAATGGCTGATCTATTTGTACTTCTATGCGATTTATATCAACAAAACGGCTCAAGCCCCTAGTGTCGGGCCAAATCCCAATGAATGACATGTTAGGTGGTTTATCTGAAGTAGGTACAAAATGGCTAAGATAGCAAGCGGACCAGTCTTTGCTTACCGGACATTGCACAGGCTTGCCATTTCCCCGATCAACCGCATAGTATCTGAACATGACATCATCAGAGCCATTCTCTTCTGATTGTCGTAAAGTGACGGCAGCATAAACCGTATGCCCCTGCCATGCTTGTCCTAAATCAGGAAGAATAGCCACAAAAGTTCCGGCAGATCGTATGCCTTGAGTTGGAGTTTGTCCTGAGGCTGTTCTTATGAATTTACCATCAACCGGATCATCAATAACTTCCATGGTCAGTCCGGGGCCGGTGCCAATTATATTCAAGTTATCACCTTCAAGCACAAAGCCCTCTAATGGATCACCATCAAGGGGGCCCTTGCTGTTATCCGGGCGTGGCCCAAAAGCAAATGCGCTGTAGACAATAACGGCCAGTGTTAAGATAAAAAGCGGTAAAAATATTCGATCAGAAACCATGAAACCCTATGCACCCGGCTGTTTTACCTCGCACCACTTTGGTCAAGGTGGTGAATATTTGCAGTATCTATATTTTGGGACACTGGTTCCAGCCAGTCTCCCAGAATTCGCAAGGCACCAGCTTCATCACCGAGGCGACAGGCCGCTTCCAGCCCCGAAATAGCGCCTTGCAAAGCTCGTTGTTTAACCGGGCTTGTTGCAATAGAGATTTTATTTGCACTGGTAGCTGCAATGGATTCGCCGGGTTCATGCAGGTTCTCAAGAACTTTTTCACCAGCCCTAAGGCCGGTGATAACAACCGGCACATCAATGTCAGGGATTAGGCCATTGGCATGGATCATCCTTTTAGCCAGGCTGGATATTGATACTCTCTGCCCCATATCCTGAATAAATACGGCGCCGCGTGATTCTGGCCGGGAAAGGCCCAATTGTAATGAATCAAGCAATAATGCAACTGCTTCGCGTTCGGTCATAAAAAACCGTTCAGCCCTGGAGTGAGTAATAGTGACGGCCCGTTTTGAGATGATCTGGTGTTGAAACAGAGGTACCACGGAGCCGGAAGATCCAAAAACATTCCCAAAACGAACCACAACAAACCGGGTAGGGGATGAGTTGGCAATGTCTTTGCTTCGGCAAACAAGTTCAGCAAGTTTTTTTGTCACGCCCATAATATTGCTGGGACAAACTGCCTTATCAGTGGATATCAAAACCATGGCTTTAGCATTAACTGCCTGACTTGCATCGGCTACATTTCTGGTTCCAAGAACATTGGTGGCAGCGCCTTCTGCAGGATTGTCCTCGACCAATCCTACATGCTTTAATGCCGCCACATGAAAAATTATTTCCGGGTGCTCCTTGTCAAACACCCGATCAAGACGAGAGCGATCCCTGACATCGCCCAAAGCCACTCGAGATGGTAGTTTTGGTTGCAGTTCCTCCAGGGTGTTGCGGATATTGTACAAACCATATTCATCGTGATCAAATAATGTGATTTTCGCAGGAGAAACTGCAGCAACTGCGCGTGATAAACTGCTTCCAATAGAGCCGGCTGCTCCGGTGATCAGCACCCGCTTGCCAGTTAAATTCGCCCCGGACTTAAATAAATCAATCTCATGTTCCTGCCGCCCGAGAATAGTCTCTATTTCTTTTGGGCTAAACGAGGTTTCGGAGTAATCCATTTCACCATCCAGTTTTGGTTTGCCTTGGCTACAATTTTGCAGGTAATTTCGGGCGAAATGTGAGTAACCACACTGCAACCTATTACTCAATTTTTGATAATACAGATTAGGGTATTGTGTCGGCTTTGGGAAGTGCAACCTTAATAGAATGTATTAAAAATCTGGGCTTAAGATTACTCAACAGTTACTGATTTAGCGAGATTTCTTGGTTTATCCACATCGGTGCCACGTTCTTTGGCAGTATGATATGCCAGTAATTGCAAGGGTATGACAGAAACAATAGGACTGGACATCGGGCCGCAATCGGGCATGACTACAATTTCGCTTACATCAGCATTGCACTCTTTGGCACCTTTTTCATCAGTAAAGAGAGTTACTTTTGCTCCTCGTGCTATGACTTCTTGCACATTTGAGCAGGTTTTTTCAAATAATCTGTCCCAAGGGGCAATCACAATGACCGGTGTGCCTTCTTCGATCAATGCTATGGGGCCGTGTTTAAGCTCGCCCGCAGCATAACCTTCGGCCTGAATGTAGGTGATTTCTTTCATTTTTAAGGCACCTTCCATCGCTAATGGATGGTTGATGCCGCGCCCAAGGAACAATATGTGTCGGGCATCTTTAATCCCGGTAGCAATGTCCTTGATTTGATCTTCCAGTTGCAAGACCTGTTTCACCAGCTTGGGCGCTGCTAGTAAATCGGTAATATGGGCACTAATTTGTTCTGCCGTAAGCGCATTGCGGGCACGTGCTGCAAGTAATGACGTGCAGGCCAAAGCTGTTAATTGTGCCGTGAATGCCTTGGTGCTGGCAACGCCGATTTCAGGGCCTGCTAGGGTGGGAAAGATGTCTGTAGCCCCTCTGGCAATGGAAGACTCAGCTACATTTACCACTGCATAGGTTGGCAGTTTGGCACGGTTTGCAAACTGCAGACAGGCCAATGTGTCAGCAGTTTCACCGGATTGAGAGACAAACAATATCGGCCCGGTTTTCGGCAGGCAGGCATTCCGATACCGAAACTCCGAAGCAATATCCACTTCCAAAGGCATATTTGCCAGGTCTTCATACCAGTGTTTTGCCAGCGCTGCGGCGTAAAATGCTGTTCCACAGGCAATTGCTATTGAGCGATCGGATTGTGCAAAGTCATCATGGGCGGGAGTCTCAAGCAGGGATTCGTCCAATGCGTCGATATAATGGGCCAAAGTTCTGGCAATTGCATCAGGTTGTTCCTGAATTTCCTTTTGCATGAAATGATCGTAATTGCCCTTGTCAGTCATTACTGATTCTGTATTGGCTATGGTAACCGGGCGAGATACTTTGTTGCCCTGTCGGTCGAATATATCAGCACCATTGGCCCGGACGATTGCGCGGTCGCCGTCTTCGAGGAAAATCACATTGCGGGTGAAGGGCGCCAGAGCAAAAGCATCAGATCCCACATAGCCTTCTGTGTCTCCCATACCGATTACCAATGGCACGTTTTGACGGGCAGCAAAAATCTCCTCCGGGCGGGTTTCAAAAATTGCAGCAATGGCAAATGCGCCTTCAAGCTGGTCTATAGTGGCGAAGAATGCTTCTTCTTCGCTCATGCCCTTGCAGATGTTAAGGGCGATCATCTGTACAACCACCTCGGAGTCGGTCTGCGATTGAAATTTGCGGCCATTGTTTTCAAGCGTGTGGCGCAGCTCTCTGAAGTTTTCGATGATTCCATTGTGAACAACCGCCACCTCGTCCGCAGTGTGCGGGTGGGCATTTATCATTGTGGGCCGTCCATGGGTCGCCCATCTGGTATGAGCAATGCCCAATGAGCCTTCTAAGGGTTGTTCCAAAATAGCCCGTTCCAGATTGCTAATGCGACCCTCGGCCCGGCGCCGTGTCACGCCCACGCCGTTTAATACCGCAACACCCGCAGAATCATATCCACGATATTCCAGCCTTTTTAGGCCTTCAACCAAACGATTTGTGACCGGGTCGTTCCCGACAATTCCTACTATACCGCACATTACTTTTCCCCGCCATACGTGCGTTCATGCACGATTATTGACCAGCCCCATACTGCACAACGACCCATGCTGTGACTCTAGCCCGCTACCCTATCTAAAACTTGTACTTTACACAAGTATTCTCTTTTTATGACAGATATATTTTTTTAGTTAATTTTACGACACAATTATTAAAAATAACCCTGCTGCATCAGGTCTTTTATGTGAATGAGGCCAATTGGCTTTTTGTTTTCAACCACAAACAGGTTTGAGATGCGTTTGCTGATCATTTGTTCTATCAGCTCTGACATTCTCTGGCTTGGGTTGGCTGTTATCGGGTTTGCTGTCATCATCTGCGCGGCTGTCTTGTCAAAGAACTCCCCTTGCATTGCCCGGCGAAGGTCGCCATCGGTGATCATTCCGGCAAAGTTTCCCTGCTCGTCAATTACAGCTACGCAGCCCTGCCGTCCTTCTGTGATGGCTGAAATAACGTCCCGGCCGGAAGCAGATGCGGAAACAGATGGCATGTTTTGCGGGTTTTCCAGCAAATATGTACGGACTTTTTGCAATTGCAATCCTAAGGTTCCACCGGGGTGCCTGCGCCCAAAGTCTTCGCGGGTGAAGTCTCGCAAATGCATAACGCAAATACTAAGGGCATCACCCATTGCCAGAGTTAAAGTTGTAGAAGTGGTGGGGGCCAGCCCGTTAGGGCACGCTTCGGGCGCTTTGATAACAGGCACTGTAATGTCGGCGTTTCTGCTTAAAAAGCTGTCGGATTTTCCACAAAAAGCAAGCAATGGTATTGCTTCGTTTTTGCAGTGTACGATGAGGTCGCGCATTTCACGGGTTTCACCGGAATTGGAAATCGCAAGCACGCAAGCATCAGAGGCAATCATGCCCAGATCACCGTGGCTGGCCTCGGTGGGATGAATAAAGAAAGCCGGGGTTCCGGTGGAGGAAAGCGTTGCTGCAATCTTGCGGCCAATATGACCAGATTTTCCAATGCCAGAAACGATGCAGTGCCCTTTGGTGGCAAATATCATTCGTGCTGCCTGTGCCATTTGCGGCCCTATCTGCCCGCCAAGCTGGTGCAGGGCATCGGCCTCAATTTGAATTACCGATCTGGCAAGGGTTAACAGTTCAGCATCATCGGGGTGTTTGTTCATTTGACTTTCCGGGTATAGATAGTTGCGCTCAAA
>JALSYJ010000272.1 GCA_027071965.1 Robiginitomaculum sp.
CCGATTAGCGCATTACAGATGAAAACCGCATCTGCCTTTGCGATTGATCTTGGCCAATAGCTGCCTGTTGCCACCTGCAAGCCCAGTTTTGGCGCCAATTCCAATAATCTGGCACGAGTGGTTCCCGGCAAAATGCCACATGCTGCCGATGGCGTAAATAATCTGTCCCCATAGAGCCAAAACAAATTACCAGTACCAGCACAACAAAGCCTTGCCCGATGATCCAGAAGCAGACTCTCATTTCCCTTTGCACCACCAGCCAAAAGCTTCCGCGACATGACCATATCCAGATGACTTATGGTTTTGTGTAACGATACTGGATTGGCTGCATTGCGTCGTATTTGTGACAATGCAAGAGTAACCAGCCGGGCATGTGTATCTGTTTTCTCAAATATCCTGATCAACCAATTGCATGCAGAATCTTTTGGTATATCAAGACCGCGAGGCCCCTGCCCGCGACTAAGCAGGATACGGACTGACCCGTTTCTGATTTTGGTCTTGTCACTTAACTGCCTGATTGCGGCCAGAGCAATATCTCCAGAGCCAATATCACCAAAACCCAGTGCTTTGGCTGAATTTCGCAAGCGCTGCCAATGATCGATAAAATGGCGCGGCTGCCCTGTTGTAAGCCGCACGGTTTCAAAAAGGCCATCGCCCAGGTCAAGCCCCCTGTCAGCAACTGGCCAGTGAGCTTCTGCAACTGGAACAAATTGCCCGTTTAGCCAGAGTATATCTGCTTTTCCTGTCATATGCCGCCACCGGCCAGTTTGGTGAAAATACTGGCCTTGTCAGACATTTCCTGAGCTTCTGCCTGTGGCACCGAGTCAGCAACAATCCCGCCTCCGGCCCGAAAATCCACTGCCCAACATCCTTGTTTTTTGTGCATCTGCAAGGTGCGGATCAATACGTTAAAATCCATAGCCCCATGTTTTGAAATAAAGCCCAAAGCACCACAATAGGCACCTCTGGCCACTTGCTCCAACTCGTTGATTATCTGCATGGCACGTATTTTAGGCGCACCGGTAATTGAGCCGGGAGGAAAACTGGCCGCCAACAGATCAACCGCATTGGCATTTTCCTGCAATTGCCCGCGTATTGTCGAAACCAGATGATGAACATTGGCAAATGATTGGATAGCAAACAGTTCTGAAACATTTACCGAGCCGGGCTTGCAGACCCGTGATAAGTCATTGCGCATTAAGTCCACAATCATCAGATTCTCAGCTCTATCCTTAGCGCTATGCTGTAATTCCTTGCGCTGTATCACATCCTGCTGGCGGTTTACGCCGCGCGCTCTGGTGCCCTTGATCGGACGGGTTTCAACTTGTCCCTTGGGGGTTAGTTTTAAGAATCTCTCTGGTGAGTTGGATAAAACCATTCGGCTTTCATCTAATCGGAAACTGGCACAAAACGGAGCCTGGCTCAGGCTGATAATTTCCTGAAACAGGTGATATGGGTGAATTTCATCGCTCATCATAGCTGTAAATTTTCGGCTGATATTTGCCTGAAATATATCACCATCTTTAATGTAATTGATAACCTTCAAAACTTTAGCTGCAATATGCTCATCAGTTTCATCAGCACAAAAACCATATAAAACATCTCTGGGGCCTGGCTCGTGTGCTTCTGCATTGGGCTCACCCAGCTTGTGTGAAAACCGAGTGGCTTTTTCCAGATCCGGCCCGATGACCCAGGCCTGTTGTTTTTTATGATCAAACACAGCACAACAAGAATATGAGCCAAAGGCCAGGTCGGGCCAGATACTATCAGCATTGCTATTTATGTTTTGCAATCGCAGACCAAAATCATAGCTAAGCATGCCGGCCAGGCCGCCGCAAAATGGCAGATCATCATGAACCGTGTCGACTTTAGCCGGTAATTTTAACTGTTCTAAAGCATCCGGCCCATTGGCAATGATAACCTGTTCCGGATCAGCGCATAATACTGACCAGCGAGCCAATGGGTGTTCTCCGGAAGAGAAAAATCCCAAAGACCACGGCTGCTCGGCAATCGGTGCAAAGGCACGTACCGGATCACGCCATGGTATTTCCAAACGGCATATGTCACGGGCAATGACCACTAATCAGTCCAGCAGGCTGGTTTTCAGCCGAACCAGGTCTTTTGGAAGCAACCCAAGTTGTTCAAGCGCATATTTGCGGGGATCACCAATAACCTTATAGGCTTCGGTCAAAAAATTCACTTCCACCCCCAGCATCGGAAATAGAACCGTTGGATCTATTTCCTGTTTGAACTGTTCAGATATGCGTTTGGCAATCTCAGGCAATAGCTCGTCAATATCTACGGCCTTGTTGGTCAGCATATAGTCCTGAAATACAAGCTCTTTTGGCACTTCCAATATTCCCAGAATTAATGCTGCCAGAATTCCGGTTCTATCCTTGCCTGCTGCACAATGGATAAGAACGGTTTTGCCTTCGGATAAAGACAGCAAAGCCTTTCGGAATAATTGCTGGTGATAATCCTCAGTTGGAATTCGCCGATATGCACCATGCATATACAGCCGAACACTGTCCTGTGTAAGGTTTCCACCGCGCAGGAACTTCACATGCGGCGGCTCTTCCATATCACCGCCATCAGACTCAATTACTTCAATACCCATATCATCGGGAAGTATATTGGGCTGGTTTTTGCGCTCCAGCGGACGACGCAGATCAACCAGTACCTCTATCGAATTTTGCCTTAAATAATCGTGTGATGCTTTTGAAGCCGAGGCCCAATGACCTGAGCGATAAAGACGACCGCGGGCAATGCGGTTCCCGTTTGCTGTGCGCCAGCCACCAAAGTCCCGAAAATTACGGACTTCTGTTGATTGAATGATTCGCCCATCGCTCATCGAAATGGCGGCTCCTCAAATGCGCGCAATTTTCTGCTATGCAGACCCATAGCAACATCATTCTTTAGAATACTGACCGCCTCAAAGCCGATTAGCATATGTTCACGAATTGACTGCTGGTAAAACAGATTGGCAGCACCGGGAAGCTTAATTTCTCCGTGTAGCGGCTTGTCAGATACACAAAGCAATGTGCCATAGGGAACCCGGAAGCGAAACCCGTTTGCCGCAATGGTCGCGCTTTCCAGGTCAACAGCAATTGCCCGGGAGCGATTTATCATTTTTGCTTCTTGAGTGTAACGCAACTCCCAGTTCCGGTCATCTTTTGAAACCACAGTTCCGGTTCGCAGTCTGGATTTTACTGCATCCATACCTTTGCCGGAAACTCTGGCTGTGGCTTCAGCCAGAGCCACCTGAATCTCAGCTAATGCCGGGATTGGAATATCCAAAGGCAGAACATCATCCAGAACATGATCATTTCGGTGATAGGCGTGGGCCAGAACATAATCGCCTAGCTTTTGTGACTGCCGTAAGCCACCACAATGACCAATCATCAACCAGCATTGCGGCCGCAACACCGCCAGGTGTTCGGTAATGGTTTTGGCATTTGTCGGGCCGACACCAATATTGACCAATGTAATGCCGGCACCATCTTTTGCCCGTAAGTGATAGGCCGGCATTTGATACTTTCGCCATGGCGCATCAGCAATTTTCTGTTCAGGGTTTTTGGTGTTTCGGTCCACACTGACAAAACCGGATACCGATAGCTCTGTATATTTGTCAGATTCACGTAATTGCTGCAAACTCCAGCGTACGAACTCGTCCACATATCGGTGGTAATTGGTAAACAGAATAAAGGGCTGAATATGCTCAAAAGGAGTGCCGCAATAATGGTATAGCCGATGCAATGACAGATCTGTGCGTGGTGCATCAAACAGGGCAAGAGGTAAGGTTCCATCACTGGAGACAAACTCACCATCGACAATTTCATCACCGATTGCGCCAAGATCAGCAAACGGAAACACCCGTGCCAGCTCACTTGGATCAGCATCTTTCATGTTCAGATCGCTGGAGCCATCCAGCACATAGGAATAGGGTATTTCAACTGAGGACACGCCCACTTCGACTTCAATCTGATAATCCTCCAGCAGCAAGGCCAGTTGTTCTTCCAGATATCCGCGAAACAGCTCAGGCTCGGTAATGGTAGTGGTATAGACACCGGGGCTGGCAAATTTGCCAAAGGCCCGTGAAAAAACCGGAGGTTTGCCATCAGGAGCATAGGTAACTTTTAGTTCCGGATAGGCAAACACGCCACAGAGTCTGGCCTGTTGTTCCGGCGCAATACCTTTTTCCAGATACAAAACCAGTGCCGAACGCAAGCGCGCGGTAGCTTGCGTATATAATTCTGCCAGTTGGTCAACAATGTCTCTGGCGGCATGTTCAGAAGCTGTTTTTGGCATCAAATATCTTTGCGAACAAAGGTTACGGCAAAATGCGGCTCGCCATCGAACAGATCCTGTGCCGGTTCCATACCATCAACAATCTGAAACAGGTGCGGTTCAATTCTTCCCTCCATGCGATAACCTCGCTCAGACATTTTTGAACGATGGAACTCCATCGCGGCCTCGGTAAAGCTTTTGGCCAGTATTGTGACCCGATCAGGTGTATCCGTCATCATAATCTCCTTGGACTCCGGTTCGCTATTTAGCCTAAATTGAACCGAAGCGAAGCAGATGTCGAGTGGTACAGACAACACAAACACATAAATTGGTAAGTGTGAGCTAGTCCCAAAGCTATTTACCGGACGCTGCAGCCCCCTCAGCAGCAGACGCAACACCGCGCGCCACGTCTACGACATGGGCAATGGTTTTATAGAGCCTTTTGGGATCTATGGGCTTGGAGATATATTCGTTCATTCCCGCCGACAGGCAAGTCTCACGATCACCAAGCATGGCATTTGCAGTCATTGCGACAATGGGCACGCTTTTGTTGCGAGAATCGCTTGCCCGCAAGGATTTTGTTGCCTCAAGACCGTCCATTACCGGCATTTGAATATCCATCAACACCACGTCAAAGTGCTCTTTTTCCAGTATGTCCAGCGCTTCTCTGCCATCGCCTGCCCAAACGACATCACCACCGATTGGACGCAGAAAAGCCGCTAATACCCGTTGATTGATCGGGTTATCTTCCACGGCCAGAATCCGCAGACTGTCATCATCAGGCGCCTTTGCAGATGGTGCGGTCATTGCCGGTGGCGCAGATGCAGGCTCCTTAGGCGGAGCTACAGCCTCCTGCGGCGGCACTTCCGATTCTGCAGGTTGCGGCGCAGGCTGCTGTTTGTCACCAAAACCCTCTGATGAGCCCTCGACCTTGTCAAATTCGGCATAGAATCGAAATACCGAGCCAATTCCCGGCTTGGACTGCACCTTGATGTCTCCGCCCATCAAATGCGCAAGACGCCGTGAAATGGAAAGGCCAAGCCCGGTACCGCCAAACTGCCGGCCAGTACTGTCACTGGCCTGCTCATAATCGCTGAACAATCGTGACAGCACTTCCGCGCTCATCCCGATACCGGTATCCCGAACTGCAAATTCAACTCTGATCCTGTCACTTCCAACCGGCTCGGCATCCACCTCCAGAGTAACTGATCCGGTTTCAGTAAATTTAGCCGAATTTGACAACAAGTTGGACAATATCTGCCTGATACGAACCGAATCACCCTTAATAGCTGCTGGAACCTGATCTGAGACCAGCAGTGCAAATGTCAGTCCCTTTTCTTCAATACTTGGCCGCCACAAACGCTCCATCTTGTGCAGGGTATGGCGCAAGTCCACACTCACCCGCTCAAGAGACAGCTTGTTGGCATCAATTTTGGACTTGTCGAGCAGATCATTAAGCAATGACATCATTACATCACCGGCATCAATGATCGTTTTTACTGATTCGTTTTGTTCCTCGCTCAACCCGCTTGCCAGCAAATGCTTGGCCATTCCCAAAACCGCATTCATTGGTGTGCGTAATTCGTGGCTCATCATCGCTAGGTATTTTTCCTGTGCCGCGCTGGTGGCAGTTGTGCAGTCACCAGGGTCGTTCGGGCAGAATTTGGCCCCATCCAGCCGCCGCAAGACACAGATGCGTTTACCGGTTTCACCCACATGCAAGACGAACATATCAAGCCGTACCATAAAGGCCTGACCGCTTTTATCCTGACAGGTAATGCCTTCCTTGCTTGCCAATATAGCGCCTTGAGCGTGTTGCATGCTTTCATCAAGGCGTAAATCCGGCACAAAATCGGACAGGGTCAGTTTTTCCAGCGGCCCTTGCGCAATTTTAAGCAATTGGCGGGCTGCCGGGTTAGCCTCCAGCACCCCAAGCTGCTCATCAAGAACCAGAACACTGTCCTGCAGTCGATCAATGAGCATGTGCATCCGGCTGTCACTTTCGCGATATCCAGTATCAACCAGCTTCACCAGCATATCAGGATTAAAAGACCCATCACGGACACACAGCCGGATTTGTTGTTCTAATTGCGGATGCATATGCAGAAACTTCCCCAAAATTTGCCAGAGCATGCCGCAAAGGGCTTGCCAGAGGGTTAAGGAAACTACTTAGGCAAAAATTCTGTCATCCAGCTTTTTTGTCAAATATTTCCCAAACGCCGCCTTCACCGTGCCATTCGCCTTTGGTGGCACCTTTTGAGTATTCGGTAGCTCGCGCCTCAAAGAAATTGGCATGCTCAACACCGTTCAGGATTTCTGTCAGCCATGGAATTGGGTGTTCGGACACTCCGTATACTTTTGGCAATTCAAGCTGTCCCAAACGCCAATCAGCAATATAGCGAATATATTGCTTGATGTCCGTTGGCTCCATACCCTCAACCCCGCCCATTTCAAAGGCCAGGTCAATAAACTGATCCTCAAGTCCAACCACTGTCTTGCAGCAGTCAACAATATCATCAGCTACCGCCTGGCTAACACAGCCGGTTTCACGGGCAAATTCATGATACATTTTAATCATGCCTTCACAGTGCAGGCTTTCATCACGAACCGACCAGGATACGATCTGCCCCATGCCTTTCATCTTGTTAAAACGCGGGAAATTCATCAACATGGCAAAACTTGCGAATAATTGTAAGCCTTCGGTAAAGCCACCAAACATGGCCAAAGAGCGCGCAATATCTTCGTGGGTGTCAGTGCCAAATTTGGCCATATAATTGTGTTTTGCTGCCATGCTTTCATATTCCATGAAGGCACTGAATTCACTGTCTGGCATGCCGATGGTTTCAAGCAATAGCGCATAGGCTGCAATATGCACTGTTTCCATATTGGAAAACGCCGCCATCATCATTTTTACCTCGGTAGGCTTAAAGATACGGCAGTAATGCTCCATATAATTATTGTTTACCTCGATATCGCCCTGGGTAAAAAACCTAAAAATCTGTGTGAGCAAATTGCGCTCATTATCAGAGAGCTTATTCGCCCAGTCCTTGCAGTCTTCACCAAGGGGTATCTCTTCGGGCAGCCAGTGCACCTGTTGCTGTTTTTGCCAAAAGTCATAGGCCCATGGATAACGAAACGGCTTATAGCCGATATTGGGAGTTAACAGGCCGGGCACAGTGTTAGAATCGCTCATTGGAGCCTCTTAATGGATCGAATCAAAATATATATATGATCAGACCATATGATGTGCCAAAACAACACCCCACCACAAGCCATTGTGTTTCATTTGTTATGAAAAGAACCAGCGCTATTAGCTTCCAACATTGTTCTTAACCCCCCAAAACTCTTATCCTCATTTCCCCGCAGGATAACAGGTAAATGCAAAGGCGATTTGTACGATTGCCTGTCAGGATTGCTTGTGCGGGACAAGCAGGAAAAAACCTTTGTTTCGTTGGGCTTGAAAAGAAATATTTACCTGTCAAAGAACTTCTGTTTTGGGTTTTGACCCGTCACCCTCGTATTATAACAGTTCTGGCAAGTGCGGGCGCCTTTTATACTTATCCCCGACCCTCAAGGGTCAGCCAGTATGACCAAGGGTCATTTAAGGGTCGCTCTATTACCAACAAGTGCTTTTTGGGTATGATTGCAGGGTGGCGCAAGTATCAGCCAAGGGACAGCGAAAATTCACACTGACCCTGACAAATGACCCTATGAGTGACCCTTACCACTGACCGTCACTCCGGACTTAGGTTAGGTGTCCATCCCTGCATTTGACGCGAGGAAAATAGATAAATCTACCAACCGCTCTTAGCGCAAAAATCACAAGCAATAGAAACTGAAAATCAATAACTAATCTTGCATGAAAACCATGCGGAAGGAAAATTCAACCCTACGTGGTGCGGGAATGACCTAATTAACAGGCCTTGACCTTAAGCCCACTCCGCCGAAACTGATCCCGGACAGCTCTGCCATTTCACGCTTCCAGGTGCCAAGGTCATCATGGCAGAACCCCGACAAATGGTTGTGGCCACAGGCTCTGGCCATTACTTGCATGAGGTGCGTGCAAGCCTCTAAAAATCTTTGTAATCGCTGGGCTGCTTCATCCACATCCAGCAAAGCCCGTAACTCAGGCTTCTGGGTGGCAATACCAGCCGGGCAGTTATTGGTATTGCACATGCGAGCTGCCACACAACCTATCGCCTGCAGGGCCGAATTTGACAAGGCAATACCGTCTGCGCCCATCGCCATAGCCTTTATGAAGTCCTCTGGCATGCGTAAACCGCCAGTGATAATCAGCGTCACCTCACGCCCGGCTTTGGCATCAAGATGTTTGCGCGCCCGGGCCAGTGCCGGTA
>JALSYJ010000273.1 GCA_027071965.1 Robiginitomaculum sp.
TTGTTCGTGAAATCCTGTTTGCTGCAGCTTTGGGTTCCGGGCCAATGGCCGAGGTGTTTTTGGTGGCATTTCGCTTTCCAAACCTGTTCAGGCGCTGGTTTGCCGAAGGAGCTTTTAATTCTGCGTTTTTGCCGATCTATGCGGAAAAGCTGGAACATGATGGCAAAAAAGTCGCTCAAAGATTTGCCGGTGATACCTTATCAGGCCTGCTATTGGTTTTATTTGGTTTTGTCCTGGCAGCGGAAATATCAATGCCATGGGTGATGCGGGCTTTGGCTCCGGGTTTTTTGGAAGATCCGGATCTTATGGCCAAGGCAATATTATTCACCCAAATTACCACACCTTATATTTTGTTCATGTCGCTGGCGGCTATGTTGGGCGGGGTTTTAAATGCTCATCATAAATTCGTGGCCGCAGCTTTTGCTCCGGTTTTGCTAAACATTGTTTTTATCGCCATCTTATTGCGCCCCGGTATTGATCCGACACAAATGGCCCTGCACTTAACCTATGGAACGATTGTGTCTGGCGCTCTGCAGGCGGGTATTGTCTGGAGCGCCTTGCGTCGGGCAGGTATTCATCTTCGTTTGCGCAAGCCCAGGCTTGATAGTGATATGCGAAAATTATTGCGCCTTGGTATACCAGGTGCCATTGCCGCCGGAGCCGTTCAGATAAATCTGGTGGTAAGCCAGGCATTTGCCTCGTTTCAAGATGGCTCTATTGCCTGGCTGAACTATGCTGATCGCTTGTATCAATTGCCGCTGGGCGTTGTAGGTGTGGCTATGGGTGTGGCCTTGCTACCATCTTTGAGCCGGGCGGTTCGCTCTGGTAATGAAGAACAGGCATTACATAGCCAAAACGAGGCTTTGGTGCTTGCTGCTGCCTTTACCCTGCCGGCAATGGTGGCGCTCTTTGTATTGCCGGAGTTTTTTGTCGAAGGGCTGTACTTACGTGGCGCCTTTACACCGGATGATGCAATTGCAGTTGCCAGCGCATTGAAAATTTATGCATTGGGTCTGCCAGCCTTTATTTTGATCAAGGTGTTTGCTCCTGGGTTTTTTGCCCGTCAAAACACCAAGCTGCCCATGCTGGTTGCGGTGTTCTCAATGGTTTTGAACATTGCAATCGGGGCTGTGCTGTTTTTCCAGATCGGGTTTGTTGGACTGGCTATGGCCACGAGTATTGCAGGGTGGGTAAATGGTTTGATATTAGGGTTTTTACTGTGGCGCGGCGGGTTTTTTACCCCTGATGCCAAAACCGCTTCAAAGCTTGTTCGTTTTAGTGCTGCAGCACTTGTAATGGGGGTAGGGCTTGTCCTGATTGCCTATCCCTTGCGTGAAGCGCTTGCATTTTTACCGTTTTGGTACTTGTCAGCAGCGATTGTAGTTGGGGCTGTGGGTTTGGTTTTATATGGTGTTGCAGCCATCTGTTTTGGTGCGCTGAAGCTTTTGGATATAAGAGCTGTGTTTCGGCGCAGTTGACGAAGCGGCCATGCTTGGGCACAAGTCAAAAAAACATAACAGGATCAGGCACAATGAGCCAAAATCTATCATTAGTCCCAAATCGAGTCTTTTCCGGGGTTCAGCCTACAGGACAATTGCATTTGGGCAATTATCTTGGGGCAATAAAGAAATTCGTCGATTTACAGCACCAGCATCAATGCCTTTTTTGTGTGGTGGATTTGCACGCCATTACCGTGCCACAGGAAAGGGCCATGCTGGCGGCCAATAGTCGTGAAATTGCCGCTGCATTTCTTGCTGCCGGTATTGATCCGGACAAGGCCATTGTTTTTGTGCAAAGCGCAGTTCCTGCTCATGCAGAATTGGCGTGGATATTGAACTGTACGGCCCGCATGGGCTGGCTGGAGCGCATGACCCAGTTCAAAGACAAGGCTGGCAAGGATAAGGAGCGGGCCAGCGTTGGCCTGTTTGCCTATCCGGTGTTGCAGGCTGCTGATATTCTGGCATATCGAGCCAGCCATGTTCCTGTTGGTGAAGATCAAAAGCAACATCTTGAATTATCACGAGATATTGCCGAGCGTTTTAATCGTGATTATGACGCTCCGGGGTTTTTTCCATCACCAGAGCCACTGATACAAGGGCCGGGCGCCAGGATAATGAGCCTTAAAAACGGGTCGGTAAAAATGTCAAAGTCTGATCCTTCGGATTTGTCACGCATAAATATGAATGACAGCGCTGAACAAA
>JALSYJ010000274.1 GCA_027071965.1 Robiginitomaculum sp.
GCGAGATTATCCTGCTTTCTGTCAACAGGAATTTTCGTCTGTTAAAGCCATGGACGTGGTTTAATTTTAGAAAACGTGGATTTGTCAGTTTACGGAAAAGCCGTTGACCTCACTTGCACATGAACAGGCTTTACAGGCCCATATAGGCTACAAGTTCAAGAGTCCCGACATTTTACAGCGGGCATTGACCCATGGCTCCATGGGCGATGGCAAGGCCGTCGCAGACAATGAACGGTTGGAATTTCTGGGTGACAGGGTTTTGGGGCTTATTGTGGCTGAATTCCTGTTTGAAGAGGATCAATCCCAAAGCGAAGGCCAGATGGCCAGGCGTTTGAACGCTTTGGTGCGAAAGGAAGCCTGTGCCAAGGCGGCAATGGCGGCCAATATCGGGCCTGCGCTTTACCTGTCAAAGGCTGAGGAGAAAAACGGCGGCCGTGAAAAGCTTTCTATTCTTGGTGATGCGTGCGAGGCGGTATTGGCGGCACTGTATCTTGATGGCGGTCTGGATGCGGCCAAGAATTTTTTCTACAGGTTCTGGGACGAGCAATTATCTGATATCAGCTCCGGAGTTAAAGACCCCAAGAGCACATTGCAGGAATGGGCACTAAGTCATGGCCATGAATTGCCAAAATACAAAATGCTTGGACGCACCGGGCCTGATCATAGGCCCGAATTTCAGGTAGAGGTATTGTTAGGAAAATTCAATGCGCAAGGTGTGGCTGGCTCAAAGCAAGAAGCAGAGCGTTTGGGGGCCAAAGCCTTACTGGTCAAGATCGGAGTGAGCGTTGACTAATCAGGAAAAACGATGCGGGTTTGCTGCGTTGATCGGCGCGCCTAATGCCGGTAAATCAACGTTGGTCAATGCATTGATCGGCTCCAAAATATCAATAGTCACCCATAAGGTGCAAACCACCCGCTTTCGGGTGCGCGGGATTATGCTGAAACAAAATTCCCAAATAGTGCTGGTGGATACCCCCGGAGTATTTGCGCCAAAGCGGCGCCTTGATCGCGCAATGGTGCGTGCTGCGTGGCAGGGAGCTGAAGAAGCAGATCAGATTGTGCATATTGTTGACGCCGCCGCCTGGCATCGTCATGAGGATCCAAAACTTGCCCGCGCCCAGGATAAAAAGGCCGCAATTGACACGAACAGTATTATTGACGAATTGCACAGCCTGGGGCGCAAGGCAATTTTAGTATTGAACAAGATTGATTTGATAGAAAAAGAAACGCTGTTGGCACAGGTCGCGCATTTTAATGCGATCGGGATTTATGATGAGATCATCATGGTATCTGCAAGCAAGGGCCTAGGGGTTGAGGATTTGGGGAATTTGCTGGCGCAACGGATGCCGGTTGGGGCATGGCATTATCCAGAAGACCAAATTGCTGACTTACCCATGCGCTTGCTTGCTGCAGAAATTACACGCGAAAAACTAATGCTTCGGGTGCATGAAGAACTGCCATATGCGGCAACGGTCACCACTGAAAGCTGGGAGTTACGAAAAGATAAATCTATTACGGTGCGGCAGATAATTTATGTTGAACGTGAAAGTCAGCGCAAAATTATCCTTGGCAAAAATGGCAAGGTAATCAAGGCTATAGGCCAGTCTGCGCGCCGGGAGCTAATGGGTATGCTGGGTGAGAAAATACACTTGTTCTTGCATGTCAAAGTAGCAAATTGGGCACAGGATCGCGAACGTTATACCGAATTTGGTCTGGAATTTGAGTAATGGAGTGGCAGACAAATGGCTATGTGCTTGCAGTGCGCCGCCATGGCGAATCCAGTGCCATTATAGATGTTTTTACTCGTGAGCACGGGCGCTATTGCGGTCTGGTTCGCGGGGCCAGCGGTAAAAGGCTGCGCGGAATATTACAGCCTGGAAATTTGTTGCATTTACATTGGCGAGCCAGATTATCAGAGCATTTAGGTATGTTTACTGTGGAGGGGGGAAGCTCTCTTGCCGCACCATTGCTTGATGATCCTGTTGCCCTGTCGGGCTTGCTGGCAGCTTGCGCAATTATCAATCATACTCTGCCCGAGCGTGAAGCCCATGAACGCCTGTATGACGCATTTTCATTCTTGTTGGAGGAAATGCAGAATCTGGAAGTCTGGCCTGCCCTTTATATTCGCCTGGAAGTGGGAATTCTGGATGAGCTGGGTTATGGGCTGGACTTGTCAAAATGCGCAGCCACCAATGAAACTGAGAATCTTACGCATATATCTCCGCGCACCGGGCGAGCGGTTTGCGCATCTGCAGCCAAGCCATATCTGGATAAATTATTGCCCTTGCCGCAATTTCTGGCAGGCAAGGGTTTTGATCTGGCTGTAGATGATATAAAAAACGGTTTGCGCCTATGCGCATATTTCCTGGAGCGAAGACTGTTATGGCCGGCAAACAAACAACTGCCAGATGCCAGAGAACGGATGATGGATCGTCTGAAAATATGAATTTCCTATGGACAGCCACCTGCGATGCACTGCATAACAGGCATTCAAACCCAAGGGGCTTTTAACATGTTCAAGTTTATTAAGCGAATGTTTGCATGGTGGGACGGAGCCACTATCGGGACATTGTTTATTTTGTTCAGAAAATACCGCTTTATTGCCGAGGATGAGTTTGGCAATCGCTATTTTGAAGAAAAAAAGCCAAGTTTTGACGGCAGAAAACGCCGCATGGTTACCTATACCGGCTATGCTGATGCTTCGAGAGTTCCTTCCGACTGGCATGGATGGTTACACCATACTTTTGAAACACCGCCAAGCGAGCAGCCCCTATTGCGGCAGGAATGGGAAAAAGATCATCAGGCCAATCTGACCGGCACTGTCTGGGCCTGGCATCGCAAAGGTTCAATGAGCGGTGATGGTAAACGTGGCCATGCCACTGGTGATTATGAAGCATGGAACCCGGATCAGGGATGAAAGACCAGATTACAGAAACTCTTGTTGGCCTGTTGGTTTTGGCTGTTGCTGCCGGATTCTCGTGGTTTGTATTTTCTACAATCGGCAAAAGCAGCAATAAAGATGCGCTTGATGTCGTTGCAAGTTTTTCCTCAATCGGCAGTATCACCAACGGTACGGATGTCAGGTTGGCCGGGGTAAAGGTAGGTACAGTTACTGATATTTCTCTGGACACTCAAACCTATGACGCCAATGTTATATTGAGTATCCGCTCTGGAATTCCGGTGCCTGAGGACAGTGTTGCAAAAATAGTTTCCGATGGTTTGCTTGGTGCGGCTTATATTTCCATTGAACCGGGTGCGTCTGAAGACATGCTGACAGCAGGCTCCAGCTTTGAATACACGCAAGGAGCGGTGGATTTACTGGGCCTGCTAGGGCAATTTGCCGGAAATGGCTCAGGTGCAGATAGCTCAGAGTAAAGCTATGGCAATCAACAAGAAAACCGACATAATTCTGCCTGAGTTTGCGGTCAGGAGTGCAATATGCGATATTTAGCTCTATCTTTGATTATCATTTTTTCCGCAGGCTCCGGCTTGGCACAAGGGCGGCTGTCATCTGCTCCGGGTACTATCGTGGTGTTGCGCGGGCTGGATAAGGTAACGGCGATTACTTCTGATTTTGAGATAAAAACAGGCCAGTCACGCACCTTTGGCTCCTTGACCATAGATGTCTCATATTGTCGCAAGCGACCGCCGGAGGAAACCCCGGAGGTTTATGCATTTCTTACCATTACTGATCGCAAGACCGATGGCTCAGGGCAGGAAATTCAAGGAGAAGTCATATTCAATGGCTGGATGTTTGCCTCAAGTCCGGCACTCAATCCCTTGGAACATCCGGTTTATGATGTCTGGGTTTTAGACTGTAAGTAAGGCCGGTGTGCTCATGTCAGGTGGATAATTGTTGCAAAACCTCCCGCCCGCTAAAGGGGGCAGGGTCTTGTGCAAGTAATACCGGTTTTGCCATGGCGGCATCTAATTGTTGCAAATATTGCTTGCGGCTGATTTCGATAGCCCCGAATTGAGCAAGGTGGCTGGTTATGAATTGGATATCAAGCAGGCAGAACCCTTGTTTTTTTAATCTGGCGCACAAATGAAAAAGGGCCACTTTGGAAGCATCTGTTTGTCTTGAAAACATGCTTTCACCAAAAAAGGCTCCGCCCAGAGAAATACCATATAAGCCGCCGACCAGTTTCTGATCCTGATAACATTCAATTGAATGGGCATGGCCCCGTAAAAACAAATGATGACACAGCATTTCAATGCCGGGGTTTATCCAAGTGTCATCACGTACGGCGCTGACCTCGGCGCAATGGGCAATTACGGCTGCAAAATTGCGGTTAATATGAACCGTGAACCTATCCTGACGTATGGTGCGGGCCAGTCTTTTTGGGATATGCAGCGCATTTAATGGCAAAATACCACGTCGATCAGGGTCAATAATTGATACTGTCGTGGCATTACGGCTTTCGGCCATTGGAAACTGGCCACGAGCATAAAGCCTAAGCAACTCACCTGGGCCAAGCACCATTTCAGGATTTATATCTGTCAATTGTGTCCAGTCTTAAATATTGATCCTATTTTTGCTCTTCCAGCCAATGTTGCAGCCAGTGAATATGATAGTCGCCACTTATTACATCAGGATCTTCCACCAAATCCCTGAACAGGGGCAAGGTGGTTTCAATTCCGGCAATTACCATCTCGTCCAAAGAGCGCTTCAGCCGCATAAGAGCTTCTTCGCGATTGGCGCCATGAACAATTAATTTGCCGATCAGGCTGTCATAAAATGGCGGGATTGAATAGCCGGCATAAACAGCAGAGTCCAATCTGACCCCAAGACCTCCAGGAGCATGAAATTCACGCACTTTTCCCGGTGAAGGCACAAAGGTTCGCGGATGTTCGGCGTTAATCCGGCATTCAATGGCATGGCCCCGGAATTTAATATCATCCTGGGTGAAGGGTAACTTTTCACCAGCAGCTACGCGAATTTGCTCGCGCACCAGATCAATGCCTGTAATAGCTTCAGTGACCGGGTGCTCCACCTGCAAACGTGTGTTCATTTCGATGAAGAAAAATTCGCCGCCTTCATACAGGAACTCGATAGTGCCAACGCCAAGATAGCCGATTTTTGAAATTGCCTTTGCGACAATGCCGCCAATTTTCTGGCGTTCTTCTTCGGTCAAAACCGGGCATGGAGCTTCTTCGAGAATTTTTTGGTTGCGTCGCTGCAATGAGCAGTCACGCTCGCCCAAATGTACTACATTGCCATGGCTATCAGCCAAAACCTGCACCTCAACATGGCGGGGCAGTTCAAGATAGCGCTCCAGATAAACCGAGCCATCGCCAAAAGCAGCCAGAGCTTCGGTGCGGGCCGTTGATATAGCCTCAAGCAGATCATCAGCCGTCGCCGCCAGCTTCATTCCGCGCCCGCCGCCACCTGATGCAGCTTTGACCAATAGGGGGTATCCTACTTCCTCAGCCACTTGTTTGGCTTGAGAGTCGGAGGTGATTTCACCCTTGGATCCGGGAACCACTGGAATTCCTGCATCCATAACAGCTTGTTTTGCAGTGATTTTATCGCCCATTAGCCGGATATGCTCAGCAGTAGGGCCAATAAATGTTATGTCATGGGAATTAACAATTTCAGCAAATCTGGCATTTTCTGACAAGAAGCCATATCCGGGATGCACCGCATCAGCACCGGTTATTTCCACCGCCGCCATAATCGCAGGCACATTTAGGTAACTTTGTGCCGGTGATGGCGGGCCGATACAGACGCTCTCATCAGCAATAAGAACATGCTTGGCGTCACGGTCTGCAGTGGAGTGAACAGCAACCGTCTGGATGCCGATTTCCTGACATGCGCGATGAATTCGCAGGGCGATTTCACCACGGTTGGCAATCAATACTTTGTTAAACATGCGGGTTGCCTAGCCGATCACTATCAAGGGTTCATCAAATTCTACTGGTTGCCCGTCACTGACGATGATTTCCTTCACCACACCGGATTTGGAAGATGCAATCGGGTTAAAGGTTTTCATGGCCTCTATCAACATCAATGTATCGCCTTCATTGACCTTGTCGCCCACAGAAACAAAAGCAGGTTTTCCCGGCTCAGAGGCAAGATATACGGTGCCGACCATAGGCGAGCGCACTGTGCCCGGATGGGCCGACATGTCCACTGCACTATCCGGTGCCGGGGTCTCCGGAGCTATGGGTTGCGGTTGAGTGATCGCGGCAGGGCCGGGGCTTACCTGGCTGGAAATGATTTGCTTTGCCGGGCGACGGCTGATTTTCAGTTTCAGGTCTCCACGCTCCACCTCTATGTCGCTTAGGTCGGTTTCGCGCAGAATTTCTGCCAGTTCCCGTATGCTTGACAGTTCGTTTTTACCCAGTGTTGGTTTTGAGCTCGCAGCCATATGCTAATTCCATTGATTGTTTCGGTTGTTGGTTAAATTTATTACCGCCTTTATGGCCATGTTATAACCCATTGCGCCAAATCCGAAAATACCTGATGTGGCCGCCGGGCTGATAAAATTTTGTTGCCGAAAAGGCTCTCGTGCAGAAGGGTTGGACAGGTGAACTTCGATAATTGGTATATCCAGCAGCTTTAACGCATCAAAAACAGCCACTGATGTATGGGTATAGGCTGCAGCATTGATAATAAGTGCGCTGGCCATCTGGGCGGCTTCCTGCACCCAGTTTACCAGTTCACCTTCTTCATTGGTTTGGCGAAATATCAGATTTATGCCGGCAGCATCTGTTAGCTTGCGGCAATCAGCCTCGATTTGGGCAAGAGTCATGGTTCCGTAAATGTCCGGCTCCCTGCTGCCAAGCAGGTTGAGGTTAGGCCCGTTTAATATGTGGATTGTTTTGGTCATTTGAACCTTATCTGAATTTTCTGCTTGTATCGCGGATTGGGATTGGCCACAAGTTATCTCGACGAGAAAGAATGGTTTCAAAAATGAATGTTTTCATAAATGGCGAGCCACACTGTTTTGCTAGAAGCATTTCAATCAGCGCAATGCTAAAAGAATTACGCCTGATGCCGGAAAAAGTTGCCATTGAGCGAAATTTGCAGATTGTGCCGCGCTCGCTTTTTAGTCAAACCGAGTTACAAGATGGTGATCGTATCGAGATTGTCCGCTTTATTGGCGGCGGTTGAATTTTGGAGAAAATCAAGTGCAAGACAAACCCCTGATATTAGCAGGACGGGAGTTTTCCTCCCGATTGATCATTGGTACAGGCAAATATAAGGACTATCAGCAAAATGCCGACGCATTAAAAGCCAGCGGTGCTGAAATTGTGACGGTTGCCTTGCGCCGGGTGAATTTGTCTGATCCTGATGAGCCGATGCTGGTAGATTTTATTGACCCTGAGAAAACCGTGTTTTTACCAAATACCGCAGGATGTTTTACCGCAGAAGATGCGATTCGCACCTTGCGGCTGGCTCGTGAGGCGGGGGGGTGGTCATTGGTGAAACTTGAAGTTTTGTCAGACCCAAAACACTTATATCCTGATATGAGCGAAACCATGCGTGCGGCTGAGATGCTGATTGATGATGGCTTTGATGTAATGGTCTATTGTTCGGATGACCCGGTATTTGCCAAAAAGCTGGAAGATATTGGCTGTGTGGCGATAATGCCATTGGGTGCGCCTATCGGCTCAGGTCTAGGCATACAAAATCAGGTCAATATAAGATTGATTGTGGAGCAATCTTCGGTGCCGGTAATTGTGGACGCTGGCGTGGGTACTGCCTCGGAAGCTGCCGAGGCAATGGAGCTGGGCTGTGATGCTATTATTACCAACACCGCAATTGCCGAGGCCAAAGACCCGGTGCGAATGGCAAAAGCGATGAAACATGCGGTAATCGCTGGCCGGGAAGCGTATCTGGCTGGACGGATGGCACGAAAACTATATGCCGACCCGTCAAGTCCATTGGGCGGTCTGATATAGGACTATGCGATAGCAGACTCAGTCAGCAATGGATTGTGATTGCTCAAATAGCTCTTGTAAGGCTTCGGTATTGGCACCATGGATCAGTTGATTATTGGCGATAAAGGCTGGTGTCCCATTAATCTTCAGCAGTCGTGCCAGAGACATGGTGTCGGCAATATGAGCCTCAAATTCACTCTCTTTTTCGGCCATGACTGCGCGCATAATATCCACATCAGCACCTGCATCCCTGGCAAAATCATCAATGCGCTCACTGTCCATGCCACCCTCTGCAGCCATTAGCGCAAAATGATATTTTTGGAAAATTTCCGGGCCTTGCTGCCAAATGGCCATGCCGGCAAGGCTTGATTCTCTGGAGCCTTCAACTCGCCCTTCAAGTACGGGAAAATCCTTAAAGATAATCTGTACTGTGTCCGGGTTCTCCTCCAGAATTGTTTTCGTCCACTTTGAGGCCATTTTGCAATAACCGCAATTGTAATCAAAAAACTCAACCAGCGTAAATGTAGGCGTTTTGCTGCCTAATACGGCATCGCGGCTATCAGAATAAATTGCCGGTGTAGCCTTGGTAATGTTTTCTCTGGCCTGAGCCAATTCCTGCATTTCCCGGCTGTTTTGTAGTGCTATGAAAACTTCGTCCAGCATCAACGGGTCATCAAGCATGG
>JALSYJ010000275.1 GCA_027071965.1 Robiginitomaculum sp.
TGGGGTCAGCTTTTGCTCAATTTGCCATAGAACGTGAGGCAGCACGCAAATTTCATAAAGAATACGACTTTTACCTAACCCCGGTTCTGGGAGAGCCTGCAATTAAAATTGGCAGGATTGACCAAAGCGGCGATATCGGTGCCATGCGCGACTGGCTGGAGCATTATGTGGGATTTACACCGTGGGCCAATGCGACAGGTCACCCTGCCATGTCAGTGCCTATATTGCGCACGTCTGCTAATATACCGGTGGGTGTGCAGTTTGAAGGTAATTATGGAAATGAGGCAAACCTGTTTGAACTGGCCAGACAGTTAGAAGAGATCGCACCATGGGCACAGGATTGGCCGGATATGGCTGCGCAATAGGAAAAGATCATGCTGGCTGCAAATTTGGCTATAGCCACCTTGATGGTCGGGCTTACCACTATTGTTCATCTGGTATTTTTGACCGGGCTTACCTGGTTGATGCAAAGGCGTAAAATCGGTGAAAACGAAAACTTCATTGGCCCGTCACTGGTGATTGTGCTGGTGGTGCTTGGCCTGTTTGCTGCTCATTCTGTAGAAATCTGGATATATGCTGTTTTATATATATTTCTGGATGTTTTTGAAGATTTTGAAACGGCGCTTTATTTCTCCACCAGCACTTTTACCACCGTTGGTTTTGGGGAGGTGGTTGCCGGCCCGAAATGGCGTTTGCTAACAGCGATCGAATCTGCCAACGGATTTATCCTGATCGGTTGGTCAACGGCGTTTTTAATTGGCCTTACTGCCCGATTGCGTGCCGTGGAGCATCGCTGGATGAAGGGTCATGGCGAATGAACAGAGTTGCAATATTATTCCGTGATTTGCATGTAAAAGTCTTCTGGCAAGCCAGCCTGGTTGCGGGCTTTCGTGTTAAATGGCGGTTTTAAGGTTGAGGTATATCTGGTTTTTACCAAATGCTGGAAATGAGACTTTGAATCAAGGTTTTGCTGCTCACAAATGCGTTTGAACCATTTTGCACCAACTGCTACATGGCCAATTTCTTCCGTAAAAATAAGCTGTAAAACCTCTGCTGTCTTGTTGTCACCAGCCTGCTTGAATTTCTCAATCATAGGCGGTGTAACATCCAGCCCTCGTGCCTCCAGCACCAAAGGCGCTATGGCCAGACGGGCCAGTACACAATCTGCGGTATCGACAGCGGCATTCCACATGCCATCATGAACCGCTAAATCCCCGTATTGCATGCCGTGAGCGGCAAGAAGCTCGCTCAGCAGGCCAAAGTGCCGAGCTTCTTCTTGCCCAATACGCAACCAGTCACAGCAGAACTCCATACTCCATTCAGCACAAACAGGAGGGATGAATGCAAATCTTGCCATTATGTCAAATGCCAGATCAATGGCGTTTAACTCAATATGGGCAATGGCATGCAGCAGGGCCAGTCGCCCCGTTTTGCTGCCCCATTTTCGCTTCATGACCTTGCCCGGAGCAACCATAGTCAATCCTTCAGGGCGGGCTGGGTGCCGGGGTATGGAAGATGCAGCTTGCTTCAGGTCTTGTTTGGGTGGTAGCTCCAGATCCAGAGCCATCATCGCCTTTTGGGCAGGACATGGCTGCTGCAAAATTTGTATACAGCTTTGGGCAAAACTTGCCATTAGTCAGCCGTTTCACCCAGACGGCTCAATACTGCATCCACATGACCCTTTACCCTTACCTTGCGCCAGATTTCTGTAATTTTGCCATCTGCGTCAATCAAAAATGTACTGCGCTCAATTCCCATATATTTACGGCCATACATGGATTTTTCCACCCATACTCCGTATGCTTGGATTGTCTTTAACTCCTCATCAGCAGCAAGACGTATTTTTAAATCATGTTTTGCCTTGAATTTGTCATGTTTTGCAGCGCTATCTTTAGATATACCAACAATTGCTGTATCAAGCTTGGAGAATTTTGCCAGATTTGCTGTAAAATCAAGTGCCTCGGTAGTACAGCCTGAGGTGTCGTCCTTTGGGTAAAAATAGAGTACCAGATTTTGACCTTTATAATCGCTCAGCGAAATATCTTTACCGCCATCACCGGGCAGGGTGAAGTCTGGTGCCTGATCGCCAATGGAAAGAGAGTTGCTCATAGGGAGAATCCTTTTGATTTGGTTGGTTTGATTCTTGCACGATCCGTTAGTGTGATAAAGCAGGTTTTGCTTTTTCAGGGTGAAGTTGAACTAATATGAGCAATATATTGCAAAAAATGCGCATCTGGCGATACCCAGGAAAACCCGAGGAAAACGGGAATGCTGCCTCACCACGACGCCGGATATTGCGTGCTTTTGTATTTCATGTGCTTGAGATCATAGCCTTGTTGATGGTGCTGGCGCTGGTGGCATTTGCTGTTCTTGCCTGGCAATTGTCAAAGGGGCCATTGGACCTTTCATTCTTGAAAGAGGACACAAATGCGGCGCTGATGCAGGTGTTTGACGGCCAAAATGCCAATATTGGAAAGCTGGAAGCAGACTGGTCGGTTAGCGAAAAGTCATTGGTTATTGTAGCCAAAGACGTGAGTTTACAGGATGCTGATGGTGGCATTGTTCTGGACATTCCAAGGTTTGAGGCGGGTTTGGACGGTCTGGCTTTGCTGCGTGGCGGTATTGAATTTTCGCGACTTGTTATAATTGGTGGAGAAATATCAGCAGTTCGCCGTGAAACTGGTGAAATTGGTGTCGGGGTCGGCAGTGTTGAGCATGTACTGAACAATCCCCGGCTCTGGCAGCAACAAAGCACAGTGCAGGCCCCCTTGCTCCGTCAGGCTCTTTCTAAATTACAGAATTTGTCGATCAGAGGTGGAGCGCTGAACTTAAAGGATTTCCGTTCAGGTATTCAGTGGCGGGCGCCAGATACGCGTATTTCCTTTATTAGAGATGGTGAGCGCATCAAGTTTCTTGCCGATGGTATAATCGAAAGTAACGGCATGAAAAGCCCGGTAAGGTTTGAGGGAACTTCTAATACAGATTTTTCCGACCTTAGCGCCAACGCCATGTTCTCTAATTATATTCCGGCACAATTGGTTCCAGATTTTGGAAGATTGTCTTTTCTTGCCAGAGTACAGGTTCCGGTCAGCTCGTCTATGTCGGTGGCTACGGATGAGGCTGGTTTTCTTGTTAATGCGTCTTTTAAGCTGGATAGCGGGGCAGGGGTGTTAAATCTTCCATTTGGTGACCTTGCACTGGAATCAGGATCAATAGAGGCAAACTTTGATGCTGAAACGGGAACTATTTCCATTACAACGGCACAAATGGCAGGGCCCAGGATTGACGTTGGTTTTGTTGGCCAGATTAAGGGACTGGATCCTGCCCAGCTTATCGTTGGAAACCAGATTGATTTTTCGCTGGATTTCCAAAAAAGCAATGTGGACATGACAGGATTTATGCAAGGGGCCATAGAGCTTGATGACTTGCTGTTACAAGGCGCATATTCGTCAGTGGATCAATCCTTACATTTTGAAAACTGGCAGATTACGGCGGATCAGCTTCATTTGCATGGCAATGGGGGTGTGCAATGGGTTTCTTCGGATGAGGGGGAGGTTTTTCCAAAGGTACAGATAAACGGGCGCAGCAGTGGTAATACTGATCTAAAGCAGGTTTTATCATTCTGGCCGGTTAATCTTGCTGAAGGGGTGAGAAGCTGGGCGGTGAAAAACATGCGCTCGGCCAATATGTACGATTTTATCCTGCAGGTGAATGTGGATGAAAACCTGCGCGACAATGGAGGATTGAAGAATGAAATGCTCACCCTGTCATTCTCCTTTGACAAGCTGGAAACCACATATTTTGGAACCATGCCAGCCATTAAACAAGCGCAAGGAACTGCATTGCTAAGAGGCAATAGCTTTGATGTTAATATGAAGTCAGGGCGTTTGCTGGATAATGAATTGAGCAAGGGTTATGTGCAAATTCCCTATTTGTACCCTGCGGGCGCAATGGCGGTTTATGGAGCCAGAGCAAGCGGCCCATTGTCTGATCTGTTGCATATTATTGATCAGGAGCCCTTTGGTTATGTCAGCATGTATCGGATTGTTCCAAATGAAATAGGTGGCAGCGGTTTTGTGGATTTTGAAATGCACCGCCCAATGCGAACCAGAGTTCCGTTTAAGGACATGTCTTTTTCTGCTTCGGGCGAATACACTAATGTCAGTGCTTCTGCCTTATTGTTTGAGCAGGATATGACCGGGGTGAATATACAGTTTCAGGCCGATGAATCCAGGCTTGAAATAGAGGGCCAAGGTGATATTGGTGGCCAGTTATCAAAGTTTAGCTGGAGCGAAAATTTCAAGGCCGTTGATGAGCCGCGAACTAAAATGGAGCTTGAATCCATAATTGACGCCAGTATTTTTGATGCATTCGGCCTGCCGACGCGAGAGTATTTTGATGGAAATCTTGCCATTACACTTGCCATTTCAGGTAATGGTCTTGCTGTGCAAAATGCTGTTGTTTCTGCGGACTTGTCAGAGGCATTTCTGGATCTGCCAGGTTCTTCGTGGAGCAAGCCCAAAGGCATGCCGGGCTCCTTGTCATTTCAGGTTCAAGAAACAAATCCAGGTGAATACCTTCTAAATGAGCTGTCACTGCTTGCCAGTGGGCTGGTCTTTGAAGGTCAGGTATCGTTTTCCGCAAGTTCCGGCTTGCAGTCCTTGCTTGTAACAAGGGCGATGATGGACGGTGGGTTTGATTTTGTCGCCGATGTTAAGCGTGATCAACAGGGGGCATTTCTGGTAGACATGAATGTTGCCAGTGCTGATATTTCTCCTATCGTAAGGGGGCTTTCCAATCCGTCATCTGATCTGGTTGCAGTTCCTGTAAAGGGAGACATCCGGTTTGCAAAAACCATTGCCGGGCCGCGTTTATTGTTAAATTCCGGGTATTTGAAGTTCGAGCATAATGGTGAGAAGCTACACAATCTGGATTTTCTGGCTAATTCAGATCAAGGAGAGCACCGTTTCTCTATTATTGAGGGAGAGCAGGAGAGATTACTGGTTTCTGCATACAGTGCTGATGGCGGGGCTGCGTTGGAGGCATTTTTGGGGTTTGACGGCCTGATTGGCGGGAAGATGAACCTAAGCGGCGAGGTTATCTATGGTTCCGGGCCACAAACAGATTTAGTCCTGAATTTGGAAAACTTCCAGCTTGCCAACACTCCGGTAGCTGCCCAGATTTTGTCATTAGGGTCTTTGCGCGGATTTGCCGACACGCTTAGTGGTTCTGGCATTGCTTTTGAAAAGCTTACATTGCCGATTAAAATTCAAGAGGGGCTTTTGTCAATTAGAGGAGCCAGTGCCACCGGGCCTGCTATGGGAGTTACCTTAGATGGTGATGTTAATTTACAGGATAAGGATCTGACATTACATGGCGTGCTTGCACCGGCTTATACCTTAAACTCCATGTTTCGCTCAGTTCCCATAGTGGGAAATATTCTGGTGCCTCGACAAGGTGAAGGGGTGTTCGGTTTAACCTATTCGGTAAGCGGATCGTTTGCACAGATGCAGGTTGCGGTAAATCCGCTGTCGGCATTTGCTCCGGGTGTCCTTAGGCAGATGTTTGGTGGCAGCCTGCCTGAAACTGCAGACGCAAAAGAAGATCAGCCACCCTCTCCTGAGGAAGATAAAATTAAAGACAATACTGAACAGCTTTTACCACAGGGTGTGGATGCGCAACTCGATACAGCAGATGCAATATCTGGTGATGAACTGGCTGAAGAACCTGCACCAGAGCAAGAGCAAATAACCAAGCCAGATCAGACAGCAGAGCCCATTGCCGATGATCTGCCGCCGCAATTTTGATCAACACAGATACTTCAGGCTCGCCGCTTCTAGCTGATTTTTATTACTGCGTGTTTCTTCTTGCCTACGGATATTCTGATCTGCTTTGAGGATTGAAATGTCTCGTTGGTTAGAGCCATTTTCGGGTCGGTGACAGGTTTGCCATTTATTTTTAATGCCCCGGCCTTGATATGGCGCTTACCCTCACCATTGCTGGCAATTAAACCTGTTTTTACAAATGCCTGCAATATCAAGGGGGCATCAAGTAAATCTGCTTTATCAAGAACCAGTGTCGGCAAATCATCGCCTGCTCCGTCTTGCAAGAATGTATCATGAGCGGTTTTTTCTGCAGATTTTGCCGCATCTTCACCATGAAGCATTGTGGTGCAGGCATTTGCCAGTGCGATTTTGGCGATATTTATTTCACTACCCCTTAGAGCTTCCAGTTTTGCGATTTCATCCAAAGAAAAGTCGGTGAACAATCTTAGGAATTTTCCTACATCAGCATCCTCAGTATTGCGCCAGAACTGCCAGTATTCATAAGGGCTTCGCATGTTTGCGTTCAGCCAAACGGCACCGTCTGCGGTTTTTCCCATTTTGGCTCCGGAGGAGGTGGTAACCAAAGGGGTCGTAAAAACATGAGCGGAATTGCCAGTTACCCGGCGTATCAAATCCTTGCCATTGACCATATTTCCCCATTGGTCTGAACCACCTAATTGCAAGCTGCAGTCAAAACGCCGGTTTAGTTCAAGGAAATCATAAGATTGTAGCAGGGGATAGTTAAACTCCAAAAACGTCATTTCGTTCTCATCGGCAATGCGCCGCCGGACACTTTCCATCTTGATCATTTTGTTGATGGTGAAGTGCTTGCCAATGTCACGAAGAAACGGAATTAGCTCAAGACGATCCAGCCAGTCAGCATTATTGACCATAATCGCATCTGTCGGGCTATCACCAAAGACAAGAAATTTTTCAAAAACAGTTTTTATGGATTTCATATTGGCGGCTATGCGCGCATCGTCCAGTAACGGGCGTGATTTGTCCTTGTCTGATGGATCACCGATCTTGGTAGTTCCACCACCCATAAGGACAATTGGTTTGTGGCCGGATTGTTGCAGATGGCGTAACATCATAATCTGCACAAGCGAGCCAACATGCAAGGATTCTGCTGTGCAATCAAAACCAATATAGCCGACCAAAGGCTTATTGCCGCTGGCTGCAGCATCAAGTTCTGCAATATCTGTAGACTGGAATAAAAACCCGCGATCAATCAAATTGCGTAATAATTGGGATTTATGGTTGCTCATAACAAAATCCTGTTAAAAAGTATGCTCTGTGTTCCACTATCATTAACTTGTGAATTGCGAAAAGGAAAAATGATGCTTGTGGCAGGTTTAATGAGCGGAACGTCACTTGATGGCATGGACGCTGCTCTTTTGCGTATTGGTGGTGATGGAGCACTGAAAGCCGAACAGAAATATACCGGCATATCCGCAAGGTTTAGCCCGACTGACCGGAAGGTTTTATCACAAGCAGTGGAGGATGCCCTGCAATGGCAATTTTCAGGCCCGCCTCCTCACAGTTTCGAGCAGGCAGCAATGAGGCTGACAAGTATTGCTGCTAAAGCAATCGACGATTTACTGGCGGCCAATGGTGTAAAAAGCACTGATTTAACGGCAATCGGGTTTCACGGCCAAACAGTGCTGCACATGCCGCCGGTTGCGGGAAATAATGGCAAGACCCTGCAGCTTGGCAATGCACAGCAATTGGCCAATAAAACCTGCTGTACCATTGTTCATGATTTTCGCAGTATGGATATGGGTTTGGGCGGACACGGTGCTCCTTTGGCCCCGGCATGGCATTTTGAAATTGCCAAACAGCTAAAATGCGCGCCATTTGCTTTTATAAATATTGGCGGGGTCAGCAATATAACTTTTGTGCCTGAAATTGAGGGCAATAATCCGCAGGCAAATATGATGGCCTTTGATTGCGGGCCGGGCAATGGGCCGATTGATGCATGGATTGCATCACATGGGCTGGGCCAAATGGATGTGGATGGGCAGTTTGCGGGTCGGGGAATTGTTGATCACGATATTGTTGCGGAGATGATAAAGAAACTGCCTGTGGCAGGGTGCCCCTTTTCTTTGGATCGTTGGGCATTTGATCATAAATGCGTTCACGGGCTGTCAGTGGAAGATGGCGCCGCCACCCTGTTGGAAATTACTGCTCATGGAATTGTGCGTGGATTTTCTTCCCTGCCAAAAGAGCCAAGGCGGGTTCTGGTCGGCGGCGGTGGTAGATTAAACCCGGTTTTAATGACGAGATTAACTGAACTTGGCATAAGAAACATCGCGCCCAGTGAGGCAGCGGGGTTTGATGGCGATTTGATCGAGGCCGAAGCATTTGCTTGGTTAAGCGCCTTGCGTCTTCACAATCACCCTACAAGCTGGCCCGGCACTACAGGTGTTTTGCATCCGGTAAGCGGCGGCGCTATCTGCGACCCTTGCGATTAGTTCTGATATATTCTTCCATGTGAGGATCGCGGGTTCCATTTTCCCGATAGTTCATATAGGTGTCCACTTCAGCCTCAAGCTCATCAATATGATCGTCAAACAAATGTCCTGCGCCCTGAATGGTTTTATGGGTTAGAAAAGCGCCTTTTTGGATGCGAATGCGGTCTGAAATATGTTCAATTTCCTCCGGAGGACAGATTC
>JALSYJ010000276.1 GCA_027071965.1 Robiginitomaculum sp.
TTCAGATCGCCCCAGTGTTCGGCGGCACCTGCTCCCTCATAGCTCCATTTTACGGCATGGTCTTTGGGTTGCTCGTCGGCAATTGCCGGTGCTATATTTATTGTGTTGCAGGCGGCAAGTACGCCAAGCAATGCAGTAATGCCAAGGGTTTGCATCGGCTTTGCTATCGTCGTCATTAAGTTCTCCATATTATCGAATCAAGCTTGGGGCAATTCTGGCAGAAAACTTATTGTGCGTCAGTCAAAACCGGACAGAAGTAATGCTTTTCAGCCAGCTAAAATCATTTTACAGCTTGGACTTGCTTAATTGATATGATTTGAGGGCGCCATGACACCATCGGATGTTTTGAAAACTTTACCGCCGGCGATTCGCTGGGATGATGATAAATTAACACTGCTCGATCAAACCCGATTGCCCCATGAGATTGTTTTTGAGGTTCAGGAAACCCCTGAACAGGTATGGCAGTCCATTTTGGAGCTAAAAGTCCGTGGGGCTCCTGCTATTGGTGTGGCCGCGGCATATGGATTGTGTGTGTCCATGCAGCCCTTTATCGGTGCTGGTGTCGGTGATTTTGTCGATGCACTGTCTGATCAGGCGGCATATCTTAATTCTTCCAGGCCAACTGCGGTTAATCTTGGCTGGGCATTACGTCGTATGCAAAGCGTGGCGAGGGAACAAGATTTTAACAATTCTCAAAGTTTATACGAACGTCTGGTGGCCGAGGCCCAAGCCATTCATCAAGAGGATATTGCTCTTTGTGAAGGAATGGGCTGCCATGGTGTGCCATTGATCAAGCCGGGCATGGGGGTGCTTACTCATTGCAATGCAGGTGCGCTGGCAACCACGGGGTTGGGAACAGCCACGGCGCCGATGTATCTTGCTCATGGCAATGGCGTGCCATTTAAGGTGTTTGCTGATGAAACCCGTCCCCTGTTGCAAGGGGCGAGGCTTACTGCTTGGGAATTGGCTGAGGCCGGTATTGATGTAACCCTGATTACCGACAATATGGCCGCGCATATGATGGCCACGGGGCAGATTGATCTGGTTATTACCGGCACGGATCGGGTGGCTGCCAATGGCGATGTTGCAAATAAGATCGGAACTTTGGGGGTGGCAGTTTTAGCCAATTATTTTAAGATACCGTTTTATGTGGCATGTCCGGCCTCGACCATTGATTTTGAGGCAATGGACGGCAGTCAAATTCCGATAGAGGAGCGCGAGGCCAAAGAGGTCAGCCATTTTTCTACGGCACAGGTTGCACTGGATAATACCCAAATTCGCAATCCGGCATTTGATATTACTCCAAACAAGCTGGTAAGTGGACTGATAACCGAGCAAGGCATTGTTCGTGCGCCATATCGGGACAATCTGCAAAAACAATATCAGTCTTGAGTACCATCGAGGGGTCACTATCAGGGTCAGTCATGAGGGTCAGTCATGAGGGTCAGCGCCAAGGGTCATTCACAAGGGTCAGCGTAATTTTTCGCTGTCCCTCAAGTGATACTTGGGCCACCCTGTAATCATACCCAAACAGCACTTGTGGATAATAAAATAACCCTTAAATGACCCTTGATAATACTGGCTGACCCTTGAGGTATGGGGATAAGTTATCGCGATGCCCGTCTGCTGCAAACCTGTTATAATCAGGGGGTGACGGGTCAAAACCCCCAAACAGAAGCTCTTTGACAGGTAAATATTTCTTTTCAAACCCAACGAAACAAAGGGTTCTTGGCACTTGCCTGCGAGCAAAGGAACCGGCAATCATATAGCGCTCTTGCACCGGCCTCTGGCAAGTTGTCCCGTAAGAGAACCGGATAAGCATTTTTTTTTGAGTGGTATTTGGGGCCAAACAAAAGTTCAGCCAAAATTAAATCACCGGCCTTGGGTGTATAACCCGGCATTCGGAGCCGCATCAATGCACTGAATTTGTTCTTGCATAAATTTTTTCATCGTCTTACATCTTGCTGGTCAGTTATGCTGGCAGACATTCTCAGGGCGGGGTGTAATTCCCCACCGGCGGTGTTTGTGCACTTGCACATCAGCCCGCGAGCGCTCGCTATCCTGTAGCGAGGTCAGCAGATCCGGTTAAACTCCGGAGCCGACGGTTATAGTCCGGATGGAAGAGAATAATGATGATTGCTCGCGCTTCTTTATGG
>JALSYJ010000277.1 GCA_027071965.1 Robiginitomaculum sp.
AATGTGACGTAACCATCTTATGGGCAGCATCACCATCAGCATGATCACGCCAGCGCCGGGCCAGCATAAACTCCTCGTCCTTTTCCAGCATTGGGAATTTACGAATTTCCGTTAAATACCTTGAAAGGGAGGCCTCTGGAGTAAGTGCTACAGGTAATTTATCGGTCATTTTATCCTCCTGCCTGTTATGGCAGCCTTGTTCCGGCTCAGTATTATAAGAACAGATAGGCTTTTTTGTGACAGTAAAAAGGGTTCACACAAATAAAATATCCAATATGCCCGCGATTGCAAAAAATGTGGCTATTTGGTTACAGCCTCAAATATCTGTTATTACTCTTCCTGTTTCCGGAATTTTTTTGATTGTTTGCTCATCATCGCCCGGCCCATTGCTGCTGGTAACAGCTTTACCAGTGTGCTTATGAACTTGTTAAATGTGCCGGGAATATAAACCGGATTATTACGTTCCACCGCCTGATATCCGGTGCGCGCCACCTCTTCGGCAGTTTGCCACATATATCCCGGCATTTTAGAGACCATCGGCCTAGTATCATTTACATCGTGGAACTCTGAATAGGTAAATCCGGGGCAAAGCGCACTTATGTGAACACCATGACTGCGATTTTCCAGATGCAGTGATTCTGAAAACTTGATCAAGAATGACTTATCCGCCCCATATAAGGTATGCCCCATAGAGCCCGGCAAATGCCCGGCCAGTGAAGCAACATTGATAATACGGCCAAATTTTCGCTCTCTCATGCCCGGCAGAGCCAGATAGCAAAGCTCTAGCGGGGCCGTAAGCATTACTTGCAAAAACTGTTCGTGGTCTTTCCAGCTTGGTGTATTAAATGTTCCCGGCAATCCATAACCAGCATTGTTCACCAGCCCGTCCACCTCTCTGCCCGCATCTGATATGGCTTTCATAATGGCTTTGGGAGCAGTTTTCTTTGCCAGATCCACGGCAATGATCAAGCTGTCAACGCCGTATCTTGCCTTTAACTCTTCGGCCAGGTCTTCCAGCCGGTCTTTGCGCCGGGCAGTCAGCGCCAGGTCCCAGCCATGAGCAGCAAACTCACGAGCCAATGCCGCACCAATCCCTGCAGATGCACCAGTAATAAGACATAATTTGCGGGCCATGATTTTCTCCTAAAGACTGTCCTTGACATACAATGGCTCACCAATGCCAAAAAGCAAGAAGCCAATGTCAAAAATCTTTTTCAGTGAGCGATAATTAGTGTTGACACTAATTAGGAGTAATACTAATTAAAGTATATGAACCAGATATTCAAGGCACTGTCCCATCCGGTACGCCGGGAGATTCTTTCGCTGCTGCGTGATGGCCCGATGACTTCCGGTGAATTGCTGGAGCCATTTGACATGAAATGGCCAAGCCTGACCGGGCATTTGAATGTACTGAAATCTGCCGGATTGGTGCATGCCGAGCGTTATGGAACAAAAATCCGTTACCGCCTGAACACCGGCGCTGCTGAAGATGCGCTTGCTGCTATTATGGCATTATTGGGCAGTAACTCAAAACAGGAGAGCAAAAATGACAACTAAAGGAATTATAATCAGCGCGCTGTTTATTATACCCATGTTTGCGCTAAGTTTCTGGGCCATGGGGCAATTGCCCGAAGGGGAAAAACTTGCCACGCACTGGAATGCGCAAGGAGTTGCTGATGGGTTTTCCAATGCCGGTACAGTATTGTGGATGCTGCCAGCAATGGCGTTGGCTATATCTGTATTATTAGCGATTGTACCTTTTTTAGATCCACGCAGATCAAATCTTATCAGATCATCAATGGCATACCTTGTTGCATGGATTGGCACTATGGTCGTGCTCGGCTTTGTTCATTTTATGATAGTGCTAAATGCTACTGGTCACATAAAGCTCTCTGATGTTGCCAACGGCCCAGATATTAGCAAGACTCTGGCCATTGTGATTGGCATTTTCCTTATGGCACTGGGCGCGGTATTCGGCAAAATTCGCCCTAACTGGTTTTTAGGAGTTCGCACCCCATGGACCCTTTCATCAGATGCTTCGTGGGATAAAACCCATCGGCTGGCCGGAAAGCTGTTTTTGGTGACCGGCTTGTTTACTGTGACGGGCGTTTTGGTATTGGCCCCTGAACTGGCGCTGATGATTTTGGTTTTTG
>JALSYJ010000278.1 GCA_027071965.1 Robiginitomaculum sp.
CACATCTGGCTATGCCGACAAATGGCAATGCAGGGGCGGCGTTAAGTGCCTATGCAAGCAGGCTTGGCATGCAAAGCACCGTGGTCTGTCCCGATGATACACCAGCAATAAACATAGAAGAGACCGCCTTGCATGGAGCGCGTGTGCTCAAGGCCAATGGACTTATCAATGATTGCGGTGCATGGGTGAAAGCGGGTGCTGAACAGGGAAAATGGTTTGATTTGTCTACCCTAAAAGAGCCGTATCGGATTGAGGGCAAAAAGACTATGGGGCTGGAACTGGCTGCACAGATGAAATGGAGCCTGCCTGATGTGATCTTTTATCCTACAGGCGGTGGTACCGGATTGATAGGGATGTGCAAGGCGTTTGAGGAATTGCTGGAACTTGGGTGGCTGGATAAAACAGATATCCCGCGCATGGTGGCTGTGCAGGCAGAGGGTTGTGCGCCAATTGTTCGCGCCTTTGAACGTGGTGAACGCTTTGCCGAAGTCTGGCCCGATGCCCATACTTTTGCCGCAGGTATAAGGGTGCCTGCGGCGGTGGGTGATTTCCTGATTCTGGATGGTGTTCGCAATTCCGGAGGTTTTGCAATTGCGATTGGCGATGAGCAGATAGAGCAGGCGCGCTTGGCCGTCGCCCGTGAAGAAGGATTGCTGCTGTGTCCGGAAGGCGCAGCAACTTATGCCGCTTATGTGCAGGCACGCGCCGAAGGGCTGGTAACAGTCGATGAGACAGCGGTACTGTTTAACTGTGCAACCGGGTTGAAATACCCAATGCCGGGCGCAGGAATT
Source organism: Robiginitomaculum sp. (assembly GCA_027071965.1). GTDB lineage: Bacteria > Pseudomonadota > Alphaproteobacteria > Caulobacterales > Maricaulaceae > Robiginitomaculum_B. Next base: position 792 of record JALSYJ010000278.1, read on the forward strand.
GCGCTCGACCTTAAGGGGCAGGTATTTTGATGCGTGTCGGAGCCTTGATTATTTGCGGGTACCCATTACCGGAGGCGTAACCTGTTGTGCAGCGGGCTTGCTGGCTGGTGCTGCTTTGGTTGCTGTTTTCGGCGGGGCTTTGCGGGCATTATTGGTCGGGTCGCTGGCGTGACTGCACTGTCCTTCAAAGAAGGCACCATTTTCCATAGACAAGGTTGAATGGGTAATGTCGCCTTCAACTCGTGCGGTAGCTGCCAGTTGAATTTGGCGGCCACGTAATTTGCCAATGACCTTGCCACGAACAATTATGGTGTCGGCGATCACTTCGCCCTTGATTACTGACTTTTCGCCCAGAGTGATGGCAGAAGCGCGTACGTCGCCATCAACACTTCCATCTAGTTGAATTTCTCCGTCGGAGGAAATTGAACCGGTTACAGCCAGATCGCTGCTCAGGATTGATGGGGTAGAGTGCTGGTTTGACATATTTGCTCCAATTGGTTTGCGTGAACTTGGTTGTGCAAGGGGCTTAGGCTTGCTTTCATTACCCTTTTTGTTGAACATAAAGTCCTGCCTTTAAGAAATTTTCTGGATCATAGATTTTACCGTTGTGCCATATCTCATAGTGCAAATGTACACCAGTAGAACGTCCACTGGAGCCCATAAGTCCGATTTTTTCACCTTCTTCAACTTTCTGGCCTCGTTTTACCAGTAATTTGGCCATATGGGCATATCGGGTGCGAAAACCATATCCATGGTCGATTTCCACAAACCGGCCATAACCTGACTTCCAGCCCGCATAGATAACTTTTCCTGCCGATGCTGCGCCAATCGGGGCAAGACGGAATGCACCAAAGTCCTGTCCAGCATGAAGTGCAGGCTTTCCGGTGATCGGATCAACCCTGCTCCCGAATTTACTAGTCCTGCGGTGTTCCGAGAGTATCGGAGTTCCAAGAGGCGTGGCCTTTACAGATCGTTCCAATTGCTTGATTTCGGCCATTCTGGCGGTAACACGCATAACACGTCTGGCAAACTGATTGTCCAGATCCAGGGCTTGCGCATAGACCTGAGTATCGCTCATCGCAATGAATGGCCCGCCAACTTCCTTGCTATCCTGAGCCAGAATTTCATCAGCATTCAAGCCAGCAAATTGTAGTACGGCTCGCAGGTTTTCAACGCGCTCTGCTGTTGCTTCCTCGGTTTTTCGCAATAGCCGGTTCTGCTCATTTTCCAGCCTGGCCAATCTAGCCATGGGCGGGTTGTCAGCTACAACAGCCGTTGCATGCAGTGGCCGTGATTGTCTTGGGTTTGGATCAAGAGCCGCCGGAGTCATTACGATGGTTCCGGTTTTTGGTGGTGTGCGTAAATCAGCGCTCAAAGTAGGGGTGTTTACATGGTCAAGCAGCAATTTTAATGTATCCAGCCGCTGTTCAAATTCAGTTGCTGCAGATGCAAAATCTGATGTTCTGCTTTCGAGCAGTGTGCGAGCTGATGCTTCCTTGGCTCGGGCCTCAGAAAGCAGTCGTTGAACTTTTGCTCTGCTTTCCTGGGCATTAAGGCTCTGGCTTGAGAAAAGATGCCCGCTGGTGAATACGCTAACCGAGGCATAGCTGATCCAGAATAACAGGGCTCCAAGAATTGCAAAACCAAATATCTGAACATGGGGGGTTAACGAAATATACGTAACCTTCCCCTCGCTGCGATGATAGATCTGCCGCTCCGGAAAAAAGCGATCCATCCAGTTTCGCAAAATATTTAGGCCCAGATTGCCCATTTGACCTTCAACTCCCATATCGGATCGGCATACAACCGGATCATGATGAAATATGCAATCCCTGAGCCAATGCTATTTACAGGAATGTTTCAAAATGACCAATAAAATTCAAAAAAAGCCTACCTGACAGGCGAAACTCACGAGAAAATACAAGTTATTCCAGAACCTTGCAATCAAATTCCTTAATTATTGCTTGCTCTTTTCCCGGTCTGAGATCGTAAGCATAGCAATAATGCTTAAATGGCCCGCCAGCGGCCATCCATACCTTTGCATGCATTGGCCTTAATCCCGGCAATCATGAACTCTCTGCACAAAACAGAAGCCTGCACCCGATCGACAATGGTTGGAGCAAAGTCCAGATTAATCGGTTTATAAAAGCCTGGCGCAGCTCCGGGCAGGGCGGAGAGCTTTTTTGTTGCCGGTTCAAGCTCATCGGCAGGGATATAACCAATGCCAATGCCCTCATAGGCGATCAACATCCAGCGGTCAGATTTAAGGCTTATCACCTCGCCAATAATGTGGGTTTTTGTCGCCGGGGCCAGTCGGCCTATGACCTTGTCTGGGTTGTAAGTGGGGGCTGAGCGCAATAGAGACCCTTTCCAACTGCGCCATTGGCCAAAGACCGGGCTGATGGATTTGGGAGTTTTGCTTAGAATATGGAGGCGCCTAACCTTCTCCTGCCGATTTAGCATATAATGGTCTCCAGCTTGTAAAATAGCGATTTTTTCAGGTGTTTGCTGGCTTTTCCATAAAAACTCCTCATTGGAAGCAGCGTTTAGTGTGCGCTGAATGTCACCATCTAATATGGCCCTGTCCCAATCTGAAAGGTTCCATGTTAGCGAGATTAGTTTGTTTTCGGTATATTCATAAAATCGCAAAGGCGGTGTAGCAGCCAAACGGGTCAGAGTCGGCTCCTCGTAAGGGCGTGGAGGAACCTGTTGGGGCTTTAGCGGCTCTATTTCTCTTTTATTGTTGGACAACCATATCTTGGAGTCTTGCTTAAAAAAATCTGCGACCCCACATCCGGTAAGAACAAGTGAGGAAATAACCAGTATTAACCTGACCCTGATCTGGGCGTTCATGTTACGCCTTAACTGCTCCGCTTCCCCTTAAGCCTTGCGTAAAACCTGACGCAAACAAAAGCATTAGTCATTTTATTTCCCTATTAACGCGAAAATAATTCTTAAAACTAGTTTTCCGGGCGATTAAAGCCTCCTTTTATATTAGCGACCATCCATGCATACCCTGCGTAAACGGCTGTATTTTGTTTCAAGTCTTCAGGATCAACCTTGTCCAGCGTATCGTTGGGCGTGTGATGAATATCAAAATAGTTCCAGCCATTTTGTTTTAGAGTAATTGCCGGGGCTCCTGCGGCGGAAAGAACACTAACGTCAGGCCCGCCAGTAGCCGTGCGCAGGCCTTTGGTTACGCCCAACCGTGCCAATACTGCTAAAATGCGATCAGCCTTTTCTTCATCAGCTTTGGCGATTCCGGTATCCATTCTCCAGACGCGGCCTGCGCCAAAGTCGGATTCTGTAACCACCATAATCTGATCAAGATTATTTTCGTGCGCTTTTAGATAGGCTCTGGCACCAATAAGACCTGGCTCTTCGGCGCCAAATAACACAATGCGTATGGTGCGTTCCGGTTGTCCGTGATCAAGAATAATTTTGGCAGCAGCCGTAACAATAGCGACACCGGATCCGTCATCCTGTGCGCCGGTTGAGTTGTCCCAGCTATCAAGATGGGCGCCGAGCAAAACAACTTCGTCAGGGAATTTCGACCCTGTAATCTCTGCGACAACATTTCCTGATTGCACTTCAGTTAATATGCGTGAAGTTTGCGTAAAATGTATGGTTAAGTCCGGTTTTATTGCCATCAGTCTTGCCAATTGGTCGGCATCAGGGTTTGACAGAGCTGCGGCTGGAATACGTGGTGCATCATCGCGATATGTGGTGCCTCCAGTATGAGGTGTGCGACTGTTCGTGTCGGTTCCAACGGATCTGATCAATACAGCAATGGCACCTCGTTTTGCAGCCTCATACGGCCCGCTCCAGCGTCTGGGCCCTGCCAAGCGATATCCGGCCCCGTCTTGTGTGCGCACCATTTCACCATCAATGAAAGCTATTTTACCAACAAGTGATCCTTCTTTGGCTGTTAACAATTCCGCATAGTTGGCAAATCGTACCACCTCTGCATTAAGTCCTCCTACCGAAGTGCCGATACTTTTACCTAAGGCAGTTCCGGTTAGGGGCTGAGAATAAGGCTCTCCCACCTTAATTGATATGCTGCCTCTTTCCCATCCTGGCATGGAAAAAGGCTCCACATGAACATTGGAAAATCCAAGTTTCGACAGTTTTGCAACTGCCCAGTCACGGGCGCGCGCCTCGGCAGGGGAGCCTGCAAGGCGAGGGCCGACTTCTGTAGTCAGGCTTTCGAGAATCTCCCATGAAAGATCACTCTGCAGGGCTGTATCAATGAGTTCATTGGCTTGTTCTTCCAACTGTTCTGCAATCGATGGTGATGCTGCGAGCGCTATTATCATGGACAGGCAAGCCAGAAAATATCGAATCATAATTGCTCTCCAAATATAACTTGAGAAAAAGAGTGCCACATTCAGTGTACCAATGCCAATACGGTTTATATGCGGCAGCAATGTCGCAGTGAATATGAAACATGCCTTGTGCCATGACATATGCATTGCATAACAAGTATTTGCGCAGTAGCCTTTGGGCAATCAAAAACATTTTCTGGGAGTGGGGTTATGTTTTTATCGAGATATGTTGGTATTGCATTTTTTGTTCTGCTAAGTGCAGGAGCCTGTTCCCAGGAAAAGCCGGTAGATGATCTTACTGCTACCAAAAAACCAGTCACCGGGAAAAAAATAATTGAAAAATCCGTACCCTTACCCAGTGGCGAGGAACCTTCAGACATGGAGCCGGAATGGGTGCCGCCTAATTTTGCCCTGACCATTTCCGAAGATGGTTTGCGCAACAGAATAGCAGAAATTGCAGATGATAAATATGAGGGACGGGCGCCAACAACGCCGGGAGGCATTGCGGCCAGTCAGTGGATTGCTGATGAAATGGGTCGTATCGGGCTGTTGCCAGCGGTAAACGGGTCATGGTTTCAGGCAACTCCTTTGGTAGAGTCTACCTTGATCGAAGAAGAATCCAGTCTTGATTTTACTGCCAACGGCCAAGCCATTGAAATCAACATGAACTCCGACAAAATATTTTGGACAAAGCGCGTGGATGAGGATTTGTCCTTTGATCCAGCCGAAACAGTATTTGTTGGTTATGGCGTGGTTGCTCCCGAATATGGCTGGAATGATTATGCCGGCGTAGACGTAAAAGGCAAAACCGTTATCATGTTGATCAATGATCCAGGCTTTGCCAATCCGACAAGCAAATTGTTTAACGGACGGGCCATGACCTATTACGGCAGGTGGACCTACAAATTTGAAGAGGCAGGTCGTCAGGGAGCAGCCGCTGCAATCATTGTTCATGAGACAGAACCTGCCAGTTATCCGTGGGAGGTGGTCTCTGCCAGCTGGTCAGGGCCGCAATATGATCTGGAAAGGGCTGATGGCGGGTTAAATCGCACCAAGCTGGAGGGATGGATTTCCCTTGATGGCGCCAAACGCCTGTTTGATGCTGCCGGGTTGAGTTATGAAGCATTGCGCGGTGCTGCAGGTAAGCCAGGATTTTCAGCAAGAATTCTCGATAATGTACAGGTTTCGGGCCGTGTGAAATCAAAGGTCAAGCATCTGGTTTCGCGTAATGTGGCGGGGATGATCAAGGGATCAAAACGGCCTGATGAATTTGTTCTTTATACTGCTCATTGGGATCATCTTGGAAAGAAAAATGTGGCTGAAGGCGAAGATGGCATTTTTAATGGAGCTGTTGACAATGCCACTGGCATGGCCGGGATATTAACCATTGCTGATGCTTTTGTCCGGCAGGAAACGCCTCCTGAACGATCGGTGTTGTTTTTAGCCGTTACGGCAGAAGAATCAGGTTTGCTGGGTTCTGCATATTTTGCTGCTGATCCCTTCATACCCCTATCACAGATTGTCGGTGGAATTAACATAGATGCCATGCTGCCTATGGGTCGTACCAGGGATATGGAAGTGGTAGGGTTTGGTTCGTCGGAGTTGGAGGACATATTGAAGTCCAAGGCAGCTTTACATGGCAAGCATCTTACAGCCGACCAAAACCCTGAGGCCGGGTATTTTTATCGGTCTGATCATATTTCACTGGCCAAAAAAGGCGTGCCGATGATTTATGGCGGCGGTGGCAGCGACCTGATCGAAGGTGGCAGGGATATGGGCAATAAGCTGGCAGAAATGTATCGCGCCAACAATTATCACAAGGTTTCCGACGAATATGACCCGAATTGGGATATTTCCGGCATGGCGCAGGATTTTGATATTTTATACCTGCTTGGTGAAGAACTATCCCAAAGTGAGCAATGGCCGAATTGGTATGAGGGTAATGAATTCAAAGCATTGCGTGACAAGATGATGGCCGAGTAACAGAAGGACTTGTCCTACCGCTTTGCTGTTATGGGGACGGGTTTTGCGGGCTTGGTTAATATAAGGGGGCTGCCTGAGGGCAGAAATATATTATGAGATTACTTGGACGGATATCGGGATCAAGTTTTGCAATCTTTCTTTCATTTGTGCTGGCAACCATATTGCTTATTGCCATGGGGTTAAAAGCCCCGGATCAGCTAAAGCAGGTTCTTGATACTGCCGAATGGGTGGAAAGCTCAATAACCGGGATGGGCTTTCCAACAGAATACAACAACTGGATCAGACTGTTCTTTGATGACGCACAATTGACAATGATCTTTTTTGTTATTGTTATTCGTGTGCTTTTGACTTTATTTACGGCCAGCATAAAGGGCATATTCCGCCGCACTTTTGATGGTCTGGTTTAGGGTCAAGCCCAGGCTCATGGCCCAAACCTTATCCGTACTGTTGCAGGGGGGGTAGTGGGGCATATTGTGTATATTAGCGCTAAAACACCCCTTATCAAATCTCCCAAACCGACCCCCCAAAACTCTTATCCTCATTTTCCCACGGGATAAGGGTAAGGGCAGACGCATTTGTACGACTGCCTGTTAGAGTCACTTGCGCGTCACGAGCGCACAAAAACCCTTTTGTTTTATAGGCCTTGAGAAAAATATTTACCTGTCAAAGAGCGTTTTTGTCGGGGGTTTTGATCCTAACCCTTACATTATAACAGTTCTGGCAAGTGCGGGCATCATTATCACTTATCCCCTTATTGTAAGGGTCAATTAGTACCCATCAGGGTCATTTAAGGGTAAGTTTATTACCAACAAGTGCTTTTTGGGTATGATTACAGGGTGCGAGAAGTATCACCCAAGGGACAGCAAAATTTGCACTGACCCTGACAAATGACCCTAAGAGTGACCCTTAATGGTGACCCTTACCACTGACCGTCACTTACGCGAAGGCCGGAGTGACGAACGCGATGTGTCTGAGGTGCGTCACTAAAGTAGCGAAGCGGTAGGACGTTAAAAGAGTCCTCAAGTAGCGAAGCGGTAGGACGTTAAAAGAGTCCCACTTTTGCTAAAAATGCAAATCTTTATCTGTCGCATTTTTGAACCGCAAAACCGGTTCCCACTTTTGCTAAAAATGCAAATCTTTATCTGTCGCATTTTTGAACCGCAAAACCGGTTCCCACTTTTGCTAAAAATGCTCTAGTCGGCAAATGCAGGAAAAGCCGGCAGGGATTGCACGTCCTCGCGGGAATGCTGGATGATGACTTTGGCGTTATATTGTTCTGCCAGTGCTTCAAATTTATCCATGCTGGCCAGTGTCTGCTCCGGCGAGGTATTAAAG